>JBAUZG010000305.1:0-5748 GCA_049585195.1 Bryobacteraceae bacterium
CGGCTACGTACCCCCAAGCGACAAGGTAACCATCGCCTCTATCGGGCTGGGGCGACAAGGGCAAGCTGTCTCAATGGAATTGCTGGCTCGTCCCGATGTTCAGATTGTTGCAATCTGCGATTGCAACGCGGGCAGCAAGAACTATGTCGAATATGGCGATAATGCTCTGCTGAAAGCGGCTCGCAAGTTGCTTGGCCCTGGATACGAGAACTGGGGCGAGGATCTGGCCTCGCCGGGCGAGGTGCAACTCACGCATGAGTTCCGAACGAGTCTCGGTATGGGGGCCGCGACCCGGCACGGCGCCTCGTTGAAGCATATTACGGCTCACGAAAAGGCTCGGCCTCCGGCGCCTACAAAGGATGCAGCGCTTATAACGACTATCGTGAATTACTGGCAAAGGAAAAAGATCTCGATGCGGTCTACATCGCAACGCCCGACCATTGGCACGCGGCGATCTCGATAGCAGCGATGCGCAAGCACAAACACGTGTTATGTCAGAAGCCTATGACGCACACTATTGCCGACGCGCGACGAGTAGCGGCCGTCGCTCGCGAGACCAAGGTAGCCGCTTCCATTACCGTCAATAATCCGTCCTCGGAAAGCACGCACTTAATCGCTTCCTGGATCGCCGACGGCGCGATCGGTCAAGTCCGCGAAGTGCACAATTGGTCTAGCCGGCCGTTCTGGCCCCAAGGCGTTGAACGTCCCAAGGACGTGGATCCGATTCCCGCCGGCCTTGACTGGGATCTTTGGCTCGGGTCGGCTCCCGAGCGGCCCTTCAACAAAGCTTACCTTCCGTTTGTTTGGCGCGGATGGTACGACTTTGGCGACGGCTCATTTGGCGACATGGGTTGCTACAGTTTTGCAGGCGTATTTAAAATTCTTAACCTCACACCGCCCCTGTCCGTCGAATCGAGCACCAGCGAATCTTACGACGAGACATTCCCCAAATCGTCTCTCGTCTATCTGAGCTTTCCAGCTGTCGAGAACCGTCCGGCGCTACGCATGTCCTGGTATGACGGAGGCCTTCGGCCGCCGCGGCCGGCAGGTCTGCGCCCTGAGGATCAGCGCCTATTCGAAGGCGGCGAGGACGGTGAAGGCATTATGTATGTCGGCACCAAAGGAATTCTGCTGGCTGGGTTCAATGGCAATCAGCCGCGCGTCTATCCCGAGTCCGCAAAATATCAGACGCCCCCGCCTCCCGCTCGAACGGGCCCCCACATCGATATCGCAATTGACCAGTGGCTCGCCGCTTGCAAAGGCGGCCCAGCGCCCGTTGCCAATTTCGAAAGTGAGAGCCCGGTCACAGAGGCCTTTCTTCTCGGTTGCATTGCGCAGCGGCTACCCGGCGAATTCATCGCGTGGGACGCGGACAAGATGCGCATCACAAGTTCAGAAAAAGCCAATGCGTTCGTGGATCCTCCGGCCCGGACCGCATACAGTGTCACGTAAGACAGTTTGCCCTCTGGCCGAAGTCGATCATACCTGCAGACTACGCAGGTAAGGAACGCTGGCCCTCATCTTCTCCAGGTCCATCTCGACGAAGTAGTTCTTGATGCCGCCCGTTTTCGCGGCGGTAAAGATTCTCTTCCAATCGAGCGTGCCTTGTCCTATCGGCACAATTTCCCTGGTCTTATCCGACCATCCTTGAGCATGCATGGAAATAAAGCGGCCTGGGTATTTCGTAAAATACTCGGCTGCATCATAGCCGCGGCTGATAGTAGAGACCTGGAACTGAAACTTCACGAGCTTCGGATCGAGAAGCTCAAACAGTACGTCATACGTCCGTTTGCCGTCGACTGTCGAGAGCTCGAAATTCTCGTTGTGAAGACCCTGCTGGATACCCGCATTTGCCGACTGTTCGGCCATCTTGTTATATTCATCAGCCGCTCGCTTTACATCGTCCATAGTCGGATTGTGGGGCCCGTCGAGGCTCGGTACGAGCATTTGCGTCAAGCCGACGTCTTTTGCCCATTCAATTCTTCCCGGCATGTCTTTCCGAAGTTCATGGATATCGAAATGAGAACTTATGCATTGGAGGTTCACGTCACTCAAAATCTTCCGGAGCTCGGACCCTTTATATTTGGCGAGGCCCCCGAAACCCGACTTCGCGTAGCCCACCGGCGAGCACAGTTCGATGGTCTGAAAACCAGCAGCGGAGAGTTGCTTGAGCGTGCCCGTGAAGTCCTCCGCGATCATCCTCCTGACGGGATACGTCTGGCATCCGATTGGCAGGCCAAGCGGGTTTGCACCAATTTCCCGCGCACTACCAGTTAACATCCCGATTGCTGCAGCATTCGTTGCCATCTTTGAAAACTCTCTTCTCGAAATTCTAGACATCTGCGCCTCCCCAGGCACTGAACATTTGTCTCACATACCCATTTCAAAAATTGTAAGACCACTTCTTCGCGGTCGTGGCTCGGTTACGATAGTAGGCGCTTGTGTCGAGATCTTTCACTATTGTTTTGTTATGTGCCGTCGCGTCGTCTCTTGCTGATGGCGGTCAAGGGGCCGCCACGGCCCATTACTCCGCTTTGACGCAGATTAATCGCGGCAATGTTTCCCAGTTGCAGGTTGCGTGGCGATTCGATTCGCATGACGAATTTCCTGGATCGGAGATGGAGTGCAATCCCATCGTGATTGACGGCGTCTTGTTTGCGACGACTCCGAAGCTGAGAGTCGTCGCGCTGGATGCTTCGAATGGTCAGACTAAATGGAGCTTTGATCCAAACCAGGGGCATCGCGCCTTGTCGAAGATGCGGAATCGGGGCGTGGCGTATTGGCGCTCGGCCGATGGAGAAGACCAGCGCATTTATGTCGCGGTACGTCAATACATGTACGCGCTTGACGCCCGCAACGGCCAACCGGTGAAAGAGTTCGGAGACAACGGCCGCATTGACCTGAGCAGCGATTTGGGCCGCGACCCGGCGGGGCTCCTGATTTCGGCCACATCGCCGCCGGCCGTCTACAAAGATCTGCTGATTGTCGGAACCATCGTAAGCGAGACGTTGCCGGCGCTGCCCGGCGACATCCGCGCTTATGACACGCGCACGGGCAAATTGAAATGGTCGTTCCATACCATCCCTCACCCTGGAGAGTTTGGCTACGAGACGTGGCCACCAGATGCGTGGAAGTATATTGGCGGCGTAAATGCATGGTCTGGGTTGAGCGTCGATGAAAAGCGGGGTATCGTGCACGCTCCGCTCGGCTCGGCGACATTCGACTTTTACGGCGCGAATCGCGCGGGCAACGATTTGTTTGCGAACTGCCTGCTCGCGTTGAACGCTGAAACCGGGGAGCGGATCTGGCACTACCAGACTGTTCATCACGATTTGTGGGATCGCGATCTGCCCACGCCACCCGCGCTTGTCACGTTGAAACGCGATGGCAAAGAGGTAGATGCGGTAGCTCAGCCGACGAAATCTGGATTTGTGTACGTGTTCGAGCGGGAAACGGGGAAGCCGCTTTTTCCGATCGGAACGCGCGCGTACCCGGCAAGCGACGTGGATGGGGAGATAACGGCCCCCACGCAGCCTCTGCCTCTGAAACCTGCGCCATTTGCGCGGCAGAGATTGACGGAGGACATATTGACAACACGGACAAAGGAAGCGCATGATGCCGTTCTCGCCCAATTCCAGAAGCTCAAAAGCGCGGGTCAGTTCATTCCACCGAGCCGCGAAGGAACAATCATCTTTCCAGGTTTCGATGGAGGGGCCGAATGGGGAGGGCCGGCTTGGGATCCGGAAACGGGGCTCCTCTATATCAATTCGAATGAAATGGCATGGGTGCTCCGGCTGGTGAATCGCAGTTCATTAGCGAACGCGGCTACCGGACAAGCGCTTTATCTCAAGAATTGCGCGAACTGCCACCGCGCGGACAGGAAGGGAACGCCGCCGGAATTTCCGTCGCTCGTAGAGATCTCGAAGACGATGAACGAGGATGAAGTGTTCGCGATGATCCGGCAAGGCGGAGGCAGAATGCCTTCGTTCGCACGGCTGCCACGGGAAGATGTTGCGGCCATTACGGCCTATGTGGTGCGCGGCGAAAGCGTCGCAGTCAAGGCGAAGGAGCAATCGGATCCCCGCATCGACCAGAAATATGCAATCGACGGTTACAACAAATTCCTCGATCCGGACGGCTATCCGGCTGTCAAGCCTCCGTGGGGAACGCTAAATGCAATCGACTTGAACACGGGGCAATACCGTTGGAAGATTCCTTTTGGCGAATATCCCGAGCTGGCCGCAAAGGGCATGAAAAATACGGGCAGCGAAAATTATGGAGGGGCCGTTGTTACGGCGGGAGGATTGCTGTTCATCGGCGCAACCAATTTCGACCGCATGTTTCACGCCTTCGATAAGGCAACCGGGAAGCTCCTGTGGGAAGCGAAGCTGCCCGCGGCGGGGAACGCAACACCCGCCGTGTACGAGGTGAATGGCCGCGAATTTATCGTAATCGCGTGCGGCGGCGGAAAATCGAAGAACGCGGCATCGGGCGGAAGCTATGTAGCGTTCGCGCTGCCGGAAAAATGATTACGCCAGAAAATCGCCGCCCGATCCATCATCATCCGAATAGTCGTCGCTCGTGTCCGACGTATCGTCGTAATCCTGGCTCGTATCGTCGTACTGCGAACTGTCTTCGCGATCGTCTCGATCGTCGCTAGCTTGCTGTTCAGGCGAATCGTTGTAGTTGTTCACGACGGTTTCCTCAACCGGCGCGCCGTAGCCGCCAACGCCCCCGCCTCCGAAGAAGCCTCCGCCGGAATGGGACTCGAACAACGAGCGAATACCTTCAAAAGCGAGCGCGCCGGCAGCGACGCCCGCTGCGGTTTGAGCCGCGCCTTTGAGAAACGACCCGCCGCCGCCCGAACCTGAAGAGCCGGATGAACCGCTCGAAACGGGGACGGCCTGGTAGGTAGGAGGCGGGGGTTGCGGCGCGGAATAGCCCTGTTGGGGCGGAGCATAGCCGGAAGGCCGAGGCGCTCCCTGGGTTCCAAGAAAACTCGAGGATGACGGCGCTGCGGGGGCTTGGGACGACTGCTGAAGCTGTTGAATCTGCTGTTTGGCCTGTTCGAGAGCCATGTTCTGGATGAGCACAGTCTGCGTCATCAGGTACAGCGCATCGGGTCGCGAGCCGATACGCGTGCGAATGAAATCTTCCGCTTCTTTGTCTACGGGCGGAGCCGGGGTCTGCGCGACTTTATTCGCGAGATCGGTCAACATCTGGCGTTCTTCGGGTGTCATAGCCACTCCAATCTAAGAGACGCTTAGGTCTCGTGAGATGTTCCTATATTACGGCGAACTGAAATTCAAAAGCGGCCCGCTTGCTTGCGCGCGCGGCTCGGTACGCGGTCTTTACGCCGGGTGAACGATCTTGTCGATGGCCAATTGCGCAATTGGATGATAGCCGGGGCGCGCTTGAGCATATACTTCCACCGCAAACTTGCTATGCGCGGGACTTTTCATCAATTCCTTGTAGAGCGGGCGAATCATCTTCATGCGTCCCACTTCCAGCAGGAACTGCTTAAGCCGTGGGAAGGCGGGCTGATAATCCGCCGCAACCACCATTTTGAGCCACTGGTCGTGGATCTCAACGGTCCCTGTTTTCGTGAAATGGAAGGCGTGGTCAAGATGCGACTTCTGTGCTGTCGTAAGCGGCGACGGCAGAACTTGCAAGAACTCGAGCCATGGCTGCGTGCTCCAGTGTTTCGTGTCAATGGAGGCAAGCTTCAGTTTTCCGTCATGCCAGGCG
>JBAUZG010000306.1:0-25105 GCA_049585195.1 Bryobacteraceae bacterium
TCTGCTCCGGGGAACGCGACTTCCCCAAAACATCGCACTCACACTAACACGAACTTCTCATCTGCCCTCTCAAAACCGGACATTTCTACTTTGCACGGAATAGGACATTTCTATTTTGCGTTGACAGTAAACTTATAGAATCGGCCTGACCGCATCCACGACCCATCGAGTGTTGGAGTCGCTTCGGAGGAAATTGCACCTTGTTTGGTGGCCAGGGTAGTCCGAAACCAATGAGACGCAAACTACACTCACAATGCGCGAATGCGAACAACGAGCCACACCATCCGGCGAATTTTTGATTGGTGGCGGCATCATGGGCGAGTTGATTCGCTCGAAGGATTGGGCTGCAACCCCACTTGGCCCCATAGATTCCTGGCCGCAAAGCCTGCGAACTACGGTAAGTCTCTGCCTCGCCTCCAATTTCCCAATCAATCTGATATGGGGGCCAGAGCACATCCAGATTTATAACGACGGATACCGTCCGCTCTGTGCGGGAAAACACCCCAAGTCGCTCGGCGAGGATTATACGAAGACATGGGCGTCAGCCTGGGAAATCCTCGACGAGGCGTTTCGACGAGCACTGGCGGGAGAAACATCGTTCCTTGAAAATCAACGGATGTTTTTGGACCGCAACGGCTACCTGGAAGAAACATTTTTTACGTTCACCTTGAGCCCCATCCGGGATGAGTCCGGAGATATCGGCGGTCTCTTTCACCCCGTGACCGAGACCACGGCGCAGATGCTGAGTCAGCGCAGAACGCGGGCGCTCCAGGACCTCGCGTCTCGCGCGAGCCATTCCAAAACAATTGAAGAAGCGTGCCGGCTAGCCACCGAAGCCATACGTGAATTCCAACTCGACCTGCCGTTTGCGCTGATCTATCTCGCGGAGGAAAACGGCCGGGTAGCACGGCTAAACGCACGGGCACACGTCGAGGCGGGAACGGCGATCAGTCCAGAACAAATCGATCTGGTTGATGGCAGCAATTCGCCGTGGCCGTTTCGAGAACTGAGGGACAACAACACCCACGCAATTCAAATCGACCTCTCACCGTTCGCGCATGCTTTATGCTGCGGTCCATACCCGGAACCTCCAAAGACCGCCTTTGTTCTTCCGGTCATAGGCGCCGCCCTCGACCATCCCGCGGGGTTCCTGGTTCTCGGCGCCAGCCCTCGTCTGCCCCTTACCGATGAATACAAAGCATTTGTCGAACTGATTGGCGCTGCTTTGACCTCTGCCGTCGTTAACGCTCGTGCTTACGAGGAAGAGCGCGAGCGCGCCGAGAAGCTCGCCGAACTCGACCGGGCGAAGACCGCATTTTTCAGCAACGTCAGCCATGAGTTCCGAACGCCGCTGACGCTTATGCTCGGACCCCTCGAGGAACTGCTGGCACATGCGGATCAAGCGATCACCGCCAAACGCGAGGTGATCGATTTGGTGCACCGGAACGGGTTGCGTTTGCTGCGGCTGGTCAACACCCTGCTCGATTTTTCCCGGATTGAAGCGAATCGCGCGCAAGCGGTTTATGAACCAGTAGACCTCGCTGCTCTGACACGTGACCTGACCAGCCTGTTTCGATCCGCAATTGAGAAAGCCGGCCTGGCCTTGCACGTCGATTGCCCTGACATCTCGGAGCGCGTCTACGTCGATCTCGAAATGTGGGAGAAGATCGTTCTCAATCTCCTCTCCAATGCATTCAAATTCACTTTCCGCGGAACCATTACAGTGGCATTCAAAGAGTCCGAGAGCGAGGTCGCTCTTTCCGTTCGTGATACCGGTACGGGAATTCCGGCAAAGGAACTGTCGAACATATTCAAACGATTTCATCGCGTTCAGGCCGCGCCGGGCCGCACTTACGAGGGCACAGGGATCGGTCTCGCATTGGTGGAAGACCTCGTGAGATTGCATGGTGGAAAGGTGTGGGCCGAAAGCGAATTGGGCGCCGGTACAACTTTTCACGTTGTGATGCCGAAAGGCTTTAAACACCTCCCCTCCGAGTACGTTCGGCATGTCGCGAAAACCGAACGAAGCAATAGAACGGGCATCACCTTCGCCGAAGAGGCCATGCGCTGGCTGCCTACGAACAGCGCATCTTCAGACAGCCCTCTTACCGCGCCGCATTCGAATGCGCAACGGAAGCGAATTGTCCTGGCAGACGACAACGCGGACATGCGGCAATACATTCAGAACATCCTCAAAGGCGAATTCGAAGTCGAAGCCGTTGACGATGGGCTCAAGGCTTGGGCGGCCATCCGAATGCGCGCGCCCGATCTGGTTCTGACAGATGTAATGATGCCCGGATTGGATGGGTTCGGCTTGCTGAAAGAGATACGCTCAACGAACGAGACGAAAGCACTGCCAATCATCATGCTCTCGGCTCGCGCCGGAGAGGAAGCGCGCGTCGAGGGCATTCAAGCCGGCGCGGACGATTACCTCGTGAAGCCGTTCAATGCGCGTGAGTTGGTTGCGCGTGTCCGTGTGAACATGGAACTCGCGCACCTGCGCCAGGAGCTGTCTCGCGAAGACGAAAGACGGCGTAGCGCCAAAGAAATCGAGCGGCAATGGCGCCTCTTCGATACCGCTCTCTCGCACACGCCCGACTCGATCTACATGTTCGATATTGAGGGCCGCCTCATATACGGGAATCGCGCCTTGCTGCAGCAATGGCAGAAATCTTTGCCCGACGTACTGGGCAAGAATCTGCGCGAGTTAGGGTATCCGGGCGAGATCGCCGCCAAGCTGCAAAGCCAGATGCAGGAGGTGATACGAACCGGTAAGCCGATCCGTGATGAAGCTTCTCTGCCGGACTCTGACGGCGCAACGCGGTACTACGACTACGTTCTTATGCCTGTAGTACCGTTGAGCGGCACCATTGAGGTGGTGGCGGGATCCACGCGTGACGTCACAAACCTCAGGGAAACGAACCGCGCACTCCGCGAGGCCAACGAGGATTTGCAGCAATTTGCCTATTCGGCTAGCCACGATCTGCAAGAGCCGCTGCGGATGGTCGCCATCTATAGTCAGATGCTGAAGACGAAGTACGCGGGGCGGCTCGATGCGCAAGCCGACATGATTATCAAACATTGCGTCGACGGCGCAGTGCGAATGGAACAGTTGATCAAAGATCTGCTGACCTATACAAGCGCCTCGGCTCCGGTCGTTGCCGCCCACAACACGCGACTGGTCGACGTCTTCGAGACTACTCTTCATTCTTTGCAAGCTGCCATTACGGAGACAAACGCCCAGGTAACGCGGTCATCTTTACCTGTTCTGAAAGTCGAAGCCGTTCACCTCCACCAAATCATGCAGAATTTGATTGGGAACGCCGTCAAATATCGGTCCGCTGTTCCGCCCCGTATTCACGTTGCCGCCTGGCGCGATGCTGAGGAGTGGATCATCTCCGTCGCTGATAACGGGATCGGAATCGCGCCTGAGTATCAGGAGCAAGTCTTTGGACTATTCAAACGCCTAAACGATAGACGAAAGTACAACGGCACAGGAATCGGACTGGCTATCTGTAAGAAGTTGGTCGAGCGGTACGGAGGGCGCATCTGGGTGGAATCAGAGTTAGGCAAAGGGTCCACTTTCTTTATTGCGCTGTCCGCAACCGAAAATGAGCCGAAGAACATCCGCAAAGGTATTCCGAAAGTCGGTGCCGAATGCTCTACCTTTTAATTTCCACCGTCGAGAACATTCCGCCATTTCCGGATGACTTCGAATATGCAGAAGCGGCGTGTCATGCGGCCACTCGTGCGCGCGACATGCCACAGCAGGCGTCCGTAGTGATCGTCGAGGACAATCCGGGTGACGTTTTCATCATGGAAGAAGCGCTGCGGGAGCATTCCGTCAACTGCTCTATCACTGTTCTCTCCGATGGCGAGCAAGCGAATGACTTTTTTAACCGTATCGACGGGGATCTTACGGCTGAATGTCCGAATCTCGTCTTGCTGGATCTCAATCTGCCAAAACGTTCCGGGCACTGGGTACTCACTCGTATCCGCAATAGTTATCGCTGTGCCTCCGTGCCTGTTGTCGTCGTTAGCTCGTCAGAAGCTCCATCGGATTTGATTGCGAATAGGGATTTGGGCGCGACCGCATATTTTCGGAAATCTAGCAGTCTTGAAGAATTTATGCATTTGGGAGCGATCGTGAACTCGTTGCTCTGTTGATCCACTCTTACTCTGCCGATTCGGGAGCGAAGCATCGCCTGGATTCGTCAAACAATGACAAGTTACTTCGAGAAGGTCTGATGCCAACTCTCAAAGAATTGCGAGAATACTTACTGCGATGCTTCTGCGATTTATTCTGTGCGGCCTGGTCTTTGCAACTGTTGCTCTTCCGCAATCGCCTATTCGCATTACTGTCCACGCGAAAAGCCCTATGGGTCCGCCGGTTCCGCCCACCATTTTCGGTAGCTTCCTCGAGCCGATTGGCAACTCGACGTACAACGGTCTCTGGGCTGAGATCGTCCAGAACCCCTCGTTTGAGAATGGTCTGTGGAGCGACAGCGCTTCGCGCGAACTTCTCACTGCTGATCCCCAACTCGTGCGTGCTTCGCAGTTGGCCCTCCCTCTTCCCTGGGAGCCCCTCCATCCCGACCAGGGCAATCGGTACGAACCCAGACGGGGCGATGCAGCGAACTCGTATCAGTCCATTGCGATTTTTGGTCTTCCGAATCGCGAGGTCGGGATCCGTCAGCAGGTCTTCCTGCCCGTCCATCGCGAGTTGACTTACCGCGGCTCGCTCTTCGTGAAACACCTGAGCGGCAGCGACCTCATTCGCGCATCTTTGCGCAGGCGAAATCAGCCCGATCAAGTTCTGGCCTCAGCCGAATTTCATGCATCCGCGGCCGACTGGCAGAAATACTCGTTCGAGCTCACGCTCAAACGGGACGCGCTCAAACACCTCGAGCCTGCTGACTTGGTCATTGCCATTGAGGGTGACGAACGGGCCATGATCGATCAGGCGAGTTTGATGCCCTCCGACTCGTTGAATGGTCTCGATCCCGATATGGTGAAGATGGCGAAAGAAATGCAGACGCCCCTCGTGCGGTTTGGCGGGAACTTCACGTCCGCCTATCATTGGCGAGACGGCGTCGGTCCGATGGACAAACGCATCAGCATGCGTAACGTTGCCTGGGGCATCCCGGAAACCAATCAGTTCGGAAGCGACGAGTTTCTTGATTTCTGCAAGCTGATCGGGGCTCAGCCGCAAATTGCGCTCAACCTCGGAACTGGCACGCCCGAAGAAGCCGCCGACTGGGTGCGCTACATCGACAAGCACTGGACCACGCACAGTGGGTTGCTGTGGGAGTTGGGGAATGAGCTATGGGGAAATTGGAATGACGGCTATCCAACGATGGATGAGCTTACAGAAAGAACGCTTCGCTTCAGCCAGGCAGTGCGGCAACTCGATCCGAAAGCAAGGCTGATTGCAACGGGTCAGGATCCCGATCATTATCAAGCGTGGAACGCTCAGCAGTTAAGGAATCCGCCCGGCGCCTTCGATTTTCTGTCCACTCACTTTGTCGTCGGGACCGATGAAATCGCCGGTGCCGATCGTTCGCCCGATACTCTCGCCCTTGACACGTTTGCCCTGCCGATTGCGCTCGAGCGGAAGCTGCGAGATATGCAGAAGCAGATTGACGATGCAGGGCAGCCAAACACCCATATCGCCTTTACCGAGTGGTTGTTTCACTGCTGCTCTGAAAACGGCGATGACGCGCCAGGATTCAACAATCTTGGAGGCGCCGTGGCGGCCGGCGGTTTCTTCAATATGCTGCTTCGGAACTCCGGTATAGTGCCAATCTCCGACATGACGGGAATTATCGAATTTGCGGGTATCTGGAAGAAGCGCTCACAAGTATTCGCCACGCCTGCATACTACGTGTTCAAGATGTTCTCGACTGCGGAGCCGGGCCTGGCTTTGAAGACCGATAACTCATCGCCTACGTATGACGTTCACGGCGGCGTGTCGCGATTTCCGGATATCTCAAATGTTCCCTACCTGGATGCAGTCGGCGTGCGAAATGCAAGAGGCGACATCATCTCAGTGTTTTGTATCAACCGCAATCTGCACCAAGATCTGAGCGCTGAGATTACGATTGATGGCGCGCGTGTCTCAGGTACAGCCGCAGTATGGGAACTATTTGCACCCAGCGTTTACGCAACAAACGATGAATTGCATCCGGCTAGGATTCGGCCCAGCAACTCTACGGTGGGAGTGGAGAACTCGCATGTCAAATTCGTCTTCCGCCGCGCAAGCGTAACTCGGATCGATTTTAGAGCCGGCTGAACAAGTGGCCACATTTTAGACCTCTTTCACGCCGACATTGACACTCTAGTTCCAGTCGATCTATGATTCACCTAGAGTGTCTACCAAAAGTGTTCGCGATCGAATTGAACTTCTGCAGGGGACTCTCGATCTGCTCATTCTTCAAACGCTTCTTTTCGGGTCGCTGCATGGCCACGCGATCGCAAAAACCATTGAACGCAACTCGGAAGAAGTGCTTCAAGTCGAACAGGGCTCGCTTTATCCCGCACTTCATCGGCTAATCAAACGGGGCTGGATCACCTTCGCGGAAGGAACATCGGAAAACAATCGTCGGGCCAAGTACTATCGGCTCACCGCAAGAGGACGGAAGCAATTGCTCGTCGAGACCACCAAATGGGATAAGCTGGCGCGGGCCGTCGGGCGGATTTTGCGGCCTGCAGCGCAGGAGGCAGAATGATCTGGCGGCGCAAGCGCATGCTGGAGAGCCTTGACCGTGATTTTGAAGATCACGTCCGCCGCGAGACGGAAGACAACATCGATCGGGGGATGTCGCCGGAACGGGCTCGCTACGCCGCGCTTCGCAAATTCGGGAATGTCACGCGGCTGAAGGAAGACACTCGAGACGTTTGGAGATTAGTTTGGCTGGAGCAGCTCCTCCAGGATTTGCGCTACGGAGTCCGCACGTTGCTCCGCAATGCGAGATTCACCGCCGTGTCGGTTTTTGCTCTGGCGCTCGGTATCGGCGTCAATACGGCCGCCTTCACGGCTTACAAGGCGTTCATCGCGCGGCCTCTCGACGCGCGCGACCCCGACAGAATGGTCAACTTCGCGCTGCGTCTCCAATCCGGCGCCACCAAGGCTGAATTCAGCTATCCGGATTACGAAACTTACCGGAATCATCTCCATTCGTTCAATGGCGTGATCGCGTTTTACATTGATCAGTTGCGCCTCACCGGCGCCGGCGGCATAGTCAGCCAGCGCAATTCGGAGGCTGGGTCGCTGATGGGGAGGTTGGGGCTGCTGCGGCCGGGCGCGAGCAATGCAGAGTTCGCTAGCACGTTCATCGTTTCGGAGAACTACTTCGCTGTTCTCGGCGTTGCGGCCCTGCGAGGCCGCACCTTTGAATCCATTCGCCTTTCAGAGCTTGCGGCTTCGCCTTCGGTTCTCATCAGTGAGAATTACTGGCAGAAACGGTTTGCCGGCGATCCGGCGGTGCTGGGCAAGAGCATCCGCCTCAATGGCGCCGCCTTTACCATCTCCGGAATTACACCTCACAACTTCGTCGGTACCAGCATCGCCGTGCCCGACTTCTGGCTGCCGCTCAGTCTCGATCGGTTGGTTCATTCTGAAAGCAACCGGCTGCATGATCGCGAGGATCTGTGTTGTCGCGTGTTTGGCCGCCTCGCGCCCGGCGTCAGCATGCCCCAGGCACAGGCAGAGACAACCCTGCTTGCCTCCCACTTGCGCACTCTGCACGATCCGCACTCCGACTTGAGTAAAGACGTTACCGCATCGATCTCGCCAGGCTCCCCGTTACCCGGCCAGATGAACCCCAACTTGAGACTTACTATTTTGCTCATCATGGTCGCCGTGGGAATGGTATTGGTGATCGCCTGCGCGAATGCCGCCAGTCTGCAACTGGCGCGCGCGACAACCCGTCAGCAAGAACTGGGCATGCGTCTATCGCTTGGGGCCAGCCGGGCACGCTTGATTCGGCAGTTGTTGACGGAGAGCGCACTGCTGGGCCTGCTTGCCGGATGCATCGCACTGCCGTTCACGTGGACTCTTTTGCATGTCGCGGTAACCAAAGCCGCCGAAGCTCTGCCTCCCGAAGATGTCACGCTGGTCTTCAATGTGAATCCTGACCTCGAAATATTTTCGTACGTCCTTGCCATCTCTGCTTTTGCGGGCATCCTGTTTGGGCTCGCGCCGGCCATTGAAAGTTCCCGCTCGGCGCTCTTATCCACAGTCCGGGGCGCGAGAACTTCGTCCGCTCGCAGCCGCTTGCGCCATCTCCTCATCGCCGCCCAGGTCGCCGTCTCGCTCACGCTCATGATTGCCGGAAGCATGTTGGTTCGCAGCGCCATTCATGCGCTCAGAATGAATACGGGCTACGACGGCGACCGCGTTGTCGATCTGAGTCTTCAATTTCCCGAGGAATCCAAATACACCGCCAATCACAAGGCCGCGCTTGTACGCGACCTTCGCACTCGTCTCCCGGCACTGCCTGGAGGGGCTCGAATCACAAGCGCCCGGGCGCCCGACGACGATGGCGGGCGAAGAGCCGCCGTCTCACTGAATGGAGAACAACCGTCGGCCCGGAATAGGCGCGCGCTCCTTTACTACACATGGATACAGGCAAACTACTTTCAGACGCTCGGCATTCCATTGTTATTGGGCCGTGGCTTTCAATTGCAGGCCGGCCAGCCGGAGCGCGTCGCCATTCTCAGCGAATCGGCTGCCCAGCGGCTCTGGCCCGGACAAAGCCCCATCGGCCGTAGCCTGCGCCTGGGTACTAATGAGCAATTCCATAACAAGGGCGAACTTCTTCCCGATGGACCGGCCTGGCAAGTAATCGGCGTGGCACGAGACACGCGCGGCGTTACCCTCGACGGCAGCGACTCCGGGCAGGTCTACTTGCCGTTACCTTCAGACCGCCTCCAGGACTACCCAATTCTCGTCCGGACACAATCCGATCCGACGCTAGTGATGCGAGCTATGGATCCGGTGATCTCGGCCGTCGATCCCAACCTCGTGGCATCCACATCCACTCTCCAGGACATGCTTCACCGCACGGATGCGTTCCTGGCCGACAGCCTTTCGGCCGCGATCGCAACCACCATCAGTCTGTTCGGGCTGATTCTGGCCTCGATGGGCATCTACAGCACCGTGAGCTACATGGTTGTCCTTCGCACCCATGAAGTCGGCATCCGTATGGCGATCGGCGCGCAAAAAGGCCACATTCTCGCTCTGATGATGCGAGAAAGCGCCCGTCCCGTCGTTGGCGGATTGCTCGCTGGTATGGTTCTTGCGGCCGGCGCTTCGCAACTCTTACGCGGTGTGCTCTATGGACTCAACATGGTCGATCCGATCTCCTTCGTCGGGGCGTCTCTATTGTTCCTGGCCATCGCACTGGTTGCGACCTGGCTGCCCTCCCGCCGAGCGATGCGAGTTGATCCTATGGTGGCGCTGAGATATGAGTAGCCTCTAAGCCTCACGACTCGCAAGGGCTGCGAAAACGAGCCTTAGGCCTGCGCGGGAGCGTTGTCGTCGAAATTTGGATCGACTACTTTTCGGGCCGTTTCAGCGCCAAATACAGGCAGTGATTCATCCGTGAGGAGCCCGATTTGTTTCAGCACGGAAGCCTGGTCCCAGTAGATATGTTCATGCGCCAGCTTGCCCTGTCGGAAATGCACGATCGCGACCAAAGGCACTTCAACATGGCGGTTGGTTGGAGCAACGCCGGGCAACATCCAGGGCATCTCTTGACTGTGCGTGAAAGAGAAGATCATCTCGTCGACAAGCTGGTCGTCGCCGACCGTTCGGGAGATCGGGCTAAGCGTGGTATCGGGCGGCATGCACGGAATGAAGCGCTCCGAATAGAAAGCACGCAGAGCTTCTTTCCCGCATCCTCCGGTCATCACCGGAACATGGTTCACATACGCGTCTTCCACCATCGTGGCCAGCGTGGATTCGGTATCGCGCGTTGCGAATTCATATTTCGTATGTTCTTCCCATAATCGATCCAGATCGGTTTGCCCCATGAGGTGATCCTATCTCCAGTTAGTTCAGTTTAGGGGAGCGGAGCAGGACCGAGCCGCTGGGAAGGACTGCGTCAAACGTGCAAACCGTTCCAATTTGCATAATTGGTGAAGGAGGAAGGATGCTGTCAAACCGATCGATACCTCGCGCGACCGTAATTCCAGTGCTGGCGTATCCAGATGTGAATCAAGCTGCAGCTTGGCTGTGTGATGCATTCGGATTTAGCGTCCGTCTGCGCATCGGTAACCACCGCGTGCAGTTGAATGTCGGAGACGGAGCCGTGATCGTGAGGGAAATGCGTCCGAACGAGCTAGACGCAGTGCTGGGTGTCGGATACTCGGTAACTATTCGTATCGAGGACGCCGATGCCCACTGTAACCGGGCCAGAGGTCACGGCGCGCAAATCACACAAGACCCGGTGACTCATCCGTACGGCGAGCGGCAATACAACGCGGTTGACTTCGCGGGACACTCTTGGACGTTTTCGCAGTCGGTGGCGGATGTGCATCCACATGAATGGGGCGGGACCGCAGAACAACTGTAGCCCATGTCGATCTTCGCCGTGACCTTGTGCTGCTTGCAGGCATTGATTCAAATCACAAGTGCCTTCAGCGACGCTGACGGCTCGCCGCAGTGAGGCATCGCTTGCTATGCGAGGGGTTTTAAGAACGCTATTACCTCGCCACTGCCGCTCGAGTCTTTGGCTCAGCCGGCTTCGTCAACTACCCTAAGTTCGATGAGAACAATCTCCGGTGGGCAGTTGAACCGAACCGGCAACGTCGAGCAGCCTATGCCGGCGCTCGTGTAACCCTGCATTCCCTTGTGTCTCCAATAACCATGTGAATAGGATCTGGGACATGCCGAGTTCCGGATCACCGGGCCAACCCAAGGAATTCGAATCTGCCCTCCGTGCGTGTGGCCGCAAAGATACAAGTGAATGGCTTTCTCTGCGGCCTGATCATATAGCTCAGGCGCGTGTGCTAATAGGATTTTGAATTTGTCGTCCGGAATCGAGGCCAGTGCGCTTTCGAGGTCGTCACATTTGTAGTCGTAAGGGTCGTCGACACCAATAAATGAAATCGAGGCGTGACCTCGCTTGATCTCGGCAACGTCGTTGATCAATACTCGAACTCCCATTTCTTCAAGCGCGTAGGCAGTCTCAGAGGGATCGTGATTGCCGAGGATACCTAAGATGTCGCACTTCTCGGAAATACGGCCAACAATTGATCTCATACCTGAATGCGCGCGTTCACACGAGCCCTCGATATCAAAACGATAGTCGCCAGTCAGAACGCACAAGTCGGGGGTTAAATCGCTGACCGCTTCAATAACGGCCTCCGTCAATCCTTCGATTCCGTCGATGTGCAAATCGGAAAGCTGTAGAATCTGAAATCCGTCGAATACGGACGGGAGATCGGCGAAGCTTAGATGGATTTTTCGAACGATTGGACTAAGCGCATTTTGAACACCCCGTGCATAGAGACGAGCTATCTGCAATGCAAAAGTCAGCATCGGCTTCGCGATCGACTGCTCGATCTTGTGGCGTAATGGATGCCTTCGGAACCGGTGAGCATTATTGGCGCGGGCGTGTTCGATCGCGGTTCTGCGAGCTAGCATCGTGTCCAACGTGCGAGGCTGGAGAGAAACGCTTACCAATCGGTTTGACATATCAAGGTGCAGACTCTAAGGCAGAACAATTTTGAGCGATGAACTGGAGTTAATGGCATTAGGTCCGGTGGCGTGCACAAGCCTGGCTGTAAAGGCCCCTTCATCCAAAAGTGCCGGTTCGGACGGTTTATTCTCTTCAGATGACTAACCTCGCAGGACCTCGCGATTTTTGATGCAATCATACTGAGCGCCGGCGCTCGAGCCGCACGCCCACTTCGCCGCGCGGCCGCAGTGTGACCCAAGCCTCCATCTTCGGGACACTCTCTTCTGTGGGTAACAGGCGGAAGCGTGCAAGCATTGCTGCGAGCCCAAGCACTGCTTCGGTCATAGCGAATTGCTGGCCAATGCACATGCGCGGACCGGCCCCGAACGGAAGAAAGCTAAATCGCTTCTGCGTACCCTGATCCAGCCATCGCTGCGGGTGAAAGCGCTCGGGTTCTGGATGCCAGCGCTCGTCGTGATGCAGCGCGTAGATGCATAACCACACATGTGTGCCGCGCGTCACAGACAAGCCCCCGAGCGTGGTGTCCTGCACGACACTGCGTCCCAAGCTCCACACCGGGGGATAGAGCCTCAGCGTCTCCTGAACAATCGCGTTCAACAGGCGAAGCTGCGGCAAGCGATCGGCCCGCAACCGCTCTTTGTCGAGCACGGCGTGCACCTCGGCTGCGGCCGCCTCCTGTATTTCAGGATGTATTATTAGCAGCACCACTGCCCACGAGAGCAGCACTGCCGAAGTTTCATGCCCAGCCAGAAACATCGTTAGTACTTCATCGTGTATCTGCTGGTCACTCATAATATTGCCGTCTTCATCCCTCGCGCTGATCAACACGCCCAACAAGTCCGTGTATGCCTCGCCAGCAGGCCATCGCCAAAGATAGGTCGCAGGTTACGTACCTCCGCAGAGCGTCCGTAACTTTCGCGGTCGTTTACCAGCACTGCTTCCATGTCTGCCGGGTGCGCCAGCAGCAGCACCTTCTGCCCGAGCACGCGAAGCCGGACGCGATCGCCGTACTGTCGCAGCGTTCGTGTGAAAAAGCCGAGCGCATCATGCCACAAAGGGAGCAGCGCGCCGAGAAATGGAAGTCCGTCCACCGTGGCGCATGAGACTATCTCTTCTCCGCTTTCTTCAGTTACCCGACTCTCCTGCATTCACGTATTCTTATGCCCTGGCTTCTCTGGCCCTCCTATCATCGTGACATGGGAGACCGCGAATCCGGGCAGTGAGAGTTAGAGCGAGCCGCCAAATTGACCACGTGTACTAACTCCGAACCGCTACTCAGTTCGAAGCGCTTCGAGCGGTGAGAGTAGACTCGCGCGGAGCGCTGGAATAAACGAAGCGATCAGCGCGGAACAACTCAGCGCCAGAATCGCCAAGACCACCACCGCCGGATCGTAGGGATCCATTCCATAAAGCTGGCTGCCGAGCAGTTGGCCAGCTCCGAACGCGAGTGGCAGTCCAAACAGGAGGCCGAGGAAAATCAGCACCAGAGCGCCTCGGAGAATCAGTCCTACCACGTGGAGGCGATCTGCACCTAGTGCCATCCGCACGCCAATCTCCATCGTGCGCCGGCCGGCATTGTAGGCGATCACGCCGTAAATTCCAATTGCGGCCAGGACAACAGACAGAATCGCGAAGAGGGAGGTTAAGCGGGCGATCAGACGCTGCTGCATGAAAGCGCCCGCAATCTGATCGCGCAAGGTTCGGATCACATTCACCGGCAAGTTTGGATCGATGGATGCCATGACCTGTCGGATCTGTTCGCTGGATACAGTTGCGCCCGGTTTCAGCAGGAGGATGATGTCGTGCATGTAATGCGTTAGCGAATCGCTCTGGGTATCCTCGGGCTTCGGATACACCGTATATTGCGCCCCGGGGAGAAAGAAAAAGGGCCCAATTGGTTTTCCGGGATCGTCGACGATGCGAGCGTCCTTTGCCACACCCACGATTTCATACAAATGTGTCGCTCGCGGATCGCTGTCACCGAAGAACTTGCCTATCGGATTTTGGTGCTGGAAGAATTTCTTGGCAAAGGCTTGATTGACTACCGCCACGTGCTGCGAATTTGTTGTGTCCTGCTCGGTAATGGGTCTGCCTTCCACGATCCGATTACCGATCGTCTCGAAGAATCCAGGCGTTACGCGGTCGACGCCCGCACCATTGTCTTCATTGGGTCCGGGAGTGGGCTGTCCATCTACGTAGATGCTGTGCTCCCAATCGCCTCCGCTTTGCGGTGAATACATACACATGGATACCGAAACAATCCCCGGCATGCTCGCAAACGAATCGTGCAGCCGCCGGTAAAGCGTTTCCAATTGCCCGACTCGATACCCACCCAACTGCGGATCGATATTTACTAAAGTGCGTCTTTCCTGGTCGAAGCCGAAATCCTGGTTCTCCAGGTTTCGCAGCGCGGCAGTCAACAGTCCGGCGCTAGATAACAGCACCAGTGACAGCGCCACTTGGAAAATCACTAAAGCCTTCCGGGGCAGTGAGCCGCTACGGGTGGTCGAGCGGTTTGAGCCGCGCAGCGCCTCTATAGGATCTACGCGGGTTGCCATCCAGGCGGGTGCGATCCCAAAGGCGACACCCGTGACCAGCGACACAGCGACCGTAAATAGCAGGATCGGAGCCGAAGGCGATGCGTGGATCGGCACGCCAGCCGCGCCTTCTATCGGCGGAAACGCAAAATGTAGAATCAAACGCGTGCCGGCAAATGCGACTACCAGTCCAGCCGCGCCGCCCAATACAGAAAGCAGAAGGCTCTCCGCCAGTGGCTGCCGCAACAAACGCAAGGCCCGGGCGCCCAGGGCCATCCTCAACGAGGTCTGTTGCCGCTGCTCCATGCCGCGTACCAGCATGAGGTTCGCAACATTGGCGCAAACAATGGCCAATACAAAGCCGGACGCCAGCATCAAGATATTGAGCCAGTGTTCATACTGCTCGCGCATGCTGACAATTCCAGCGCCTCCGGGACTGAGATACAGGGTTTGTTTCGGAAGTAGCTTTCGGGCGTTCGCATCCATATCTGCCCAATGAGAGCGCAGCCACTGTATCAGTTCCAGGCGCAGATCTGCCTGAATGGCATCAGGATTGGCGCCCGGTCGAATGCGGCCAATCAAATCGAGCCAGTAACCGTCCGGCTGATTCAGCAACGAGCTGTCGCCCTCGATGAGCGGTTCCGTCGCCAGCGGCAGGAAAAAATCGGGCGGCACATAGCGTAGGCTGTCGCCATAGAAAGCGGGAGGAGTGATTCCTACGACCGTAAACGGTTTGTTATCGAGATCAAAGACGCTGCCGATTATGGATGGATCGCGCGCGTATTTTTCTTGCCATAACCGGTAGCTCATCATCGCTACCGGCGGAGATGCCGCGCGGTCGTCGTTGTTGGTAATTGTTCGCCCCTGGTACGCGTTCACACCGAACATGGCAAAGTAATTGCCGGACACAAACTCGGCGCGGTTGCGGTGCGCGGGCTCAGGGCGATTGACACGCTTTACTCCGACATCTGTTCCGCCGGCCTGGAAGGCCGCGAGTTCCGAAAAATCATGGGTGTGATCGCGAAAGTAGCGGTACAGTTCGAACGAGAAAATAGAGAATTCCTGGTATTGGCTATACCCTCCCCAAATGCAGCAATGCGTATGTTTGCCGATCCGATAGAGTTGCTGCGGGTTAGAAACAGCGAGGGACTGAAGCAGGACGGCGTGGACCAACGTGAAAATGGAAGTAGTTGCGCCGATTCCCAGAGCCAGCGTGAGAACCGTGGTCACAGCGAAAACCGGAGTGTGACGCAGGCGGCGTAATGCATGGCGGATATCTTGGAGCGTGTGCTCCAACCAGAGCCAGCGGCTCCTTTCGTAAAAGCGCTCGCCTGCGGCGGAGAGATTTCCGAGCGCGCGCCTGGCTGTCCAATAGGCTTCTTCTTCGCTCAGGCCTTCGCTGCGGAGGCGATCGATCTCCAGTTGTAAGTGCGACCGAAGTTCATCGGAGAAATCGTTTTGCGAGCGCTTGCCGCCAAACATCTAGCCCTCCTGTGTCTCGAGTTTTTTGAGATCGAGAATGCGATCCATGGCGTTCGAGATGGTGCGCCAGCGGCCAGCTTCCTGTGTCAGGTGCTTGCGGCCCTTTGCTGTGAGCGTGTAGAAGCGTGCACGGCGATTATTCGATGACACGCCCCACTCGGCCGCAATCCAGCCCTGCGCTTCCATGCGTTGCAAAGCCGGATACAACGCGCCGTGGTCGACTAGCAGCACTTCCTGTGAATTCGTCTGGATGGCGCGCGCGATTCCCTGCCCGTGCTGCGGACCGAAAAGCAGAATCCGTAGAATCAGCAGATCGAGCGTGCCCTGTACTAGAGCCAGGCGTTCTTTATCCTCTCGGGTTGACATCTAACCTCAATATATGCCGACTCATGTCAGCTGTCAACCCTAACGTTGCGCCGAGCGCCCCTACACTCGAAGAAGTATCGTCATCTCAGCATCTCGCCAAGTCACGGGTGGTGCTTTCGTCGTTCGATACCATTTAGCTATTCTTTAAGCTTTACGTATGACACGCGTCCGTTTTGCGCCGTCGCCTACCGGGTACCTTCACATAGGCGGTGCGCGAACCTTCATCTTCAATTGGCTCTATGCTCGCCACTATGGCGGCGTGATAGTTCTTCGCATCGATGATACTGACGTCGAACGGAACACCCAGATTTCGCTCGAGTCCATCTATGAAGGCCTCGAGTGGCTCGAGCTCGGCTGGGATGAGCTCTATCATCAGTCCGACCGTGTCGTTCTCCATCGCCAAGCCGCGTGGGCCATCTTTGAGAAGGGCCTCGCGTATCGGGACTTCACACCCGCGTCTATGGCCCTGGAAAATTCAAACGAAGGATGGCTCTCGAATCCCGGCATGCGCGAACTCTCTCGCGAGGAAAGCAATCGCCGCGCCAAGGCGGGCGAGCCTTTCGTACTGCGCTTCCGCGTGCCGCGCGAATCGCGCACCGAGATTGTTGTACCGGATCTTGTCTACGGGACGGTGACTAAGGCCACCAGCGAGCTTGAAGATTTCGCGCTGCTCCGTTCGACGGGCATGCCGACCTATCATATGGCATCCTGCGCCGATGACGCCGATCTGCGCATTACAGACATCCTACGTGGTCAGGAACATCTGGCGAACACCTTCAAGCATGTGCTGATCTTTGAGGCGCTGGGCGTTGAGATGCCGAAGACGGCGCACTTGCCGCTGCTGATGGCGCCCGATGGTGCGAAGCTATCGAAGCGCAAGCATGGTCCGGTAGTTAGCGTTACGACCTATCGTGACGCGGGTTTCCTGCCGCACGCATTCGTAAACTTTCTTTGTCTGCTCGGCTGGTCGCCAAAGAACGATCGCGAGAAGATGTCGCGCGAGGAACTGGTCAAGCTGTTCTCAATCGAAGGAATCAACCGTGCTAACGCAATCATCAATTTCACCGATGAAGATCCCTTCGATCCGAAGGCCGTGTGGCTGAATGCTGAGCATCTCCGTACGCTCGATCTCGACGAACTCGCGCAACGCCTGATGCCTTATGCTCAACAAGCTGGCTTCACAAATGCCACGCCGGAGAAGC
Organism: Bryobacteraceae bacterium; assembly: GCA_049585195.1. Classification (GTDB taxonomy): domain Bacteria; phylum Acidobacteriota; class Terriglobia; order Bryobacterales; family Bryobacteraceae; genus KBS-96. The sequence continues at coordinate 17,293 of JBAUZG010000306.1, forward strand.
TTCGCGCCATTGCTCCGTTGATCCGCGAGCGTATCCGTTTGTTACGAGACGTGGGCACGGTGGCCGATTTCCTCTTCTCCGCAGAACTGACGCCCTACGATCCCGCGGAGCTGATTCCGCAGAAGGGAGACGCCGCGATGGCGGCACTGGCGCTCCATAAGGCCAGGGATGTCTTGGCCGCTGTGCCCGCCTTCGATCATGGAACACTGGAGCCGGCCCTGCGCGGCGCTGCCGATGAACTCAAGCTCAAGGCAGGACAGATGTTCCAGCCGATTCGCCTCGCCGTTTGTGGACGTAAGAATGCGCCGCCACTTTTCGAAACCCTTGAAGTGCTAGGGCGCGATACTGTGCTGACTCGCATCGATTCAGCGCTAGGAATTATCAATGAACGATACTGACTTGCCTCCCTCTAATTTCATTCGCGACATAATCCTATCTCACAACGCGAGTGGCAAATATGGCGGACGCGTCCGCACGCGTTTCCCCCCGGAGCCGAATGGCTATCTACACGTCGGCCACGCCAAGAGCATCATACTCAATTTCGGCCTCGCCGAGGAGTTCGGGGGCGAGTGCAACCTGCGCTTCGACGACACGAATCCTGCCAAGGAAGAGACCGAATACGTGGAATCGATCATTGAGGACGTCAAGTGGCTGGGTGGCGATTTCGGCGATCGGCTCTTTTATGCATCGGACTATTTCCCGCAGCTGTACCTTTGGGCTGTCGACCTCATCAAGAAAGGTAAGGCTTACGTTTGCGACTTGAGCAGCGAGCAGGTGCGAGAGATGCGCGGAACGCTCACCGAAGCTGGACAGAACAGTCCTTATCGCGACAGAAGCGTGGAGGAGAATCTAGATCTCTTCGCGCGCATGAAGAACGGGGAGTTTCCCGACGGCGCGCGCACGCTACGCGCCAAAATTGACATGGCATCGCCCAATCTCAACATGCGCGATCCCGTGATGTACCGTATCCTGCACGCCGGGCATCATCGGACAGCGAATCAGTGGTGCATCTATCCCATGTATGACTGGGCGCATGGCCAATGCGATTCCATCGAAGGCATCACTCACTCTATTTGCACGCTCGAGTTTGAAGACCATCGCCCGCTATATGACTGGTTTCTCGAGCAGCTCGGCGTCTTCCATCCGCAGCAGATCGAATTCGACCGATTGAACTTGACATACACAGTACTAAGCAAGCGCAAGCTGCTACAGCTAGTAGAGCAAGGGATGGTGGAAGGGTGGGATGACCCGCGCATGCCTACCATTAGCGGGATGCGCCGGCGCGGCTATTCGCCGGAAGGTTTGCGAAATTTCGCCCGGAGCCTCGGCGTATCGAAGACGAACGGCACCACGGAACTTGAGAAGCTCGAGTATTACATCCGCGAGGACCTGAACAAGACGGCCCTTCGCGTGATGACAATATTGCGCCCCCTCAAACTGGTACTGACGAACTATCCCGAGGACCAAGTGGAGTTCATGGACGCCATCAACAATCCCGAGGACGCGAGCGCCGGCACTCGGCAGGTGCCCTTTAGCCGCGAGCTTTGGATCGAGCAGGAGGACTTTCGTGAATTGCCTCCGAAAGGGTACCACCGCTTATACCCTGGAAATGAGGTCCGGCTGCGTTACGGCTACATAATCAAATGCCACGATGTCGTGAAAGATCCGAGCACGGGCGAGGTCACAGAGATTCACTGCACGTATGATCCACAGACTCGCAGCGGTCAGCAGACGCGGAAAGTAAAATCGACCATTCACTGGGTGTCGGCGGCGGAGACGATTCCAATCGAGGTTCGGCTCTATGACAAGCTGTTCACTGTCGAGAACCCAAACAATTTCCCAGAAGATGCTGACTTCACAATGCATTTGAATCCGAAATCGCTCGAAGTAGTGCAGGGGAAGGCCGAACCGAGCCTGGCGAAAGCTGAGCCGGGTGACCGCTATCAGTTCGAGCGTCTTGGGTATTTCTGCGCGGACACGTTCAGTAAGGCGGAGAGACTCGTCTTCAATCGCACCGTCGAGTTACGGGACACGTGGGCGAAGCTTCAGAAGAAGTGAGTTTTCGGCACGCGTGCATGACGGCGGATGAGCTTTGCTGGTAAGGTCTAGGCGGGGGAGGAAACCCGGGCCACGCCAAATGAAGCCGCTATTCCCGAAGATCTGGAGCAGCTACGCCGTCGATTCGAAGAGTTCCGGGCTACGCGTTCCGGGCGCTCACGTTTCCCGGACTCGTTGTGGGTGGCTGCTGCAGAGATGGCCAAGCGCTACGGCGTGAACCGGACTACAGAAGCCGCCGGAATGGATGCCGTGGAACTACCGCCAGACGATCACGCGCATACTCGCGGCGTAGTATTATGGTCCGGCTTGCCTGACCGAAAAGGATCGTCTTGGGCCAGGCGGATCGGGCACTCTGAAAATGCCTGTAAATCCGGTCTCTCAGAAAGCAAAATCGAAAGACGTTTTTGGCCAGCCCTCGAGAGGGACCCGAACCTCGTTTCGAGTGGGTCTTTACGCCGCATCTCCATCCATGACCAGCAGACCATCCCGGCTAAATTTGCGGAACCCCTTAAAAATTAAAATTCGCGACCTTACACCTTGCGACCCCTACTCATATCTCAAGGCCACAATGGGGTCCGCCTTCGTCGCGCGGCGTGCCGGAATGTAGCAGGCGAGCAGCGCGACCCCGGTCAGGACCAAAGAGACGACGACGAACGTCAGCGGGTCGGTGGGCTTGACGCCGTAGAGCAAGCTGGATAAGAAGCGGGTCAGAGCTACGGCGCCTGCAACTCCGACGCCCACACCAATCACCGTCAAGCCCATGCCTCCGTTCACGACAAGTTTAAGTACGTCGCGCTTCTGCGCTCCCAGGGCGATGCGAATGCCGATCTCGTGCGTGCGTTGGGAAACCGAGTAGGCGATAACGCCATACAGGCCCACGATGCCGAGTAACAGCGCCATACCGCCCGCTAATGCCAGCATCACCAGTGTGAACGAAGTGCGCGCCATAGACTTGGTGTAGTAATAGTGCAGCGTGTGAACCTGGTACAGCGGAAGATCCGGGTCTACGGACCAAACGGCTCGCCGGACCTCGTCCATCAAGCTCTGCGTCCCCGCGCGTGCGCTGCGAATGGCGAAGGCCGGGCCGCCGAGAAAACCTTCAGCGTCCGTTATCGGCCAATAAACCGTCGCCGGAGCTTTCTGGCTGGTCCCGTCATCGTGGACGTTGCCCACGACGCCCACAATCTGCCGCCAGGCCTTGGGACTTCCGCCAATTTGTTTCCCAAGTGCATCCCACGGATTATGCCAATACTCACGCGCGAGGTTCTCCGACACGATAGCCACGGGGCGCTTGTTCAATACGTCGTTCCAGGTTAAATCGCGGCCGGCTACGATGGGAATCCCCATGGTCCTGAAAAAGCTTGGAGAAACCCAAAAGCACCTCCGAGCCGGCGGGAGCTGACCCTGAAGCATGTGATCCTTTACCAACACGGGATCGCTCTCGGCGCCGGCATCCATGGGCACGGCCCCACTAAAATCGGCAGAAGAAACGCCAGGAATCGCTTCGATATTGTCGAGAATCGCCTTATCCATACGGGCCAGCCGCTCGGGAGCCTTGATCATTTCCGGAGGAAAATGGACATGGAACGTTTCGACTTCGGCTGGCGCTGTGAATCCGGGCTGAACGTGTATCAAGGCTTGAAAGGTACGGATCATGAGGCCCGAGCTCACAAGCAAAACAAGAGCCAGACCTACCTGGATGACCACAAGCGCGCTACGCGCCCGATGCCGCTCCCGGCTGGCGCTGACAGAGCGGCCCGTTTCGCGCAATCCAGTCCCCACGCGAACACCTGCATATCTGAGAGGCAGCATCGAGCCAAACAAGAGACCTGCCACCATCGTGACGCCTAGCGTAAAGAGCAAGACGAGCCTGTCGATGCCGATATCATTAAGCCGGGGCAAATCGCTCGGTGCCAAAGCGATCAGGACCCGCAAGCCACCATAAGCAAACAGCAACCCGAGCGCACCGCCAATCACCGCCAGCACGAGGCTTTCAAGCAACAAACCGCCAGCGATACGTCCGGGGCTGCCGCCCAGAGCCGCTCGAATAGACAACTCCTGTTGTCGCCCTTCAACTCTGACCGAAAGAAGGTTGGCCACGTTTGCACAGGCGATCAGCAGCACCAGGCCTATCCCCCCCACCAAAACCCACAGGACCTTGCCTACATCGCCTATGATGTATTGCTTCAGCGGCTGCAGATTCGGCCCTATCCGCGACTCTTTGAACCACTTGAGGCGAAAATCTACCGCCGCCGCGGGAGAACCCTCCAGTTCCATTGGTATCATGCGAGCCACGTCTGCATTGGCTTCGGCCAGCGTCACCCCCGGCTTGAGCCGGGCAACCGCAAAGTAGTTATAGCCTCGCTGCGTTCGAGCCCTGAGAGGCAGCAGCATGCCCAGATTGGTCATGTCCAGGAACCGAAAGCGTTGCGGCAACACGCCGATGATCGTGCTGCGCTTACCATCGATGTCGATCGTTTTCCCGATCACTGAACGGTCGCCGCCGAACTTGCTGCGCCAGTAGCCATAGGTGATCATCAGTGTGTCCGAGCTGCCCGGCTCATCGTCCGCCCGCGTGAAGGAGCGCCCGAACAGAGGTGTGACTCCCAGAATTGGGAGCACCCCGTCGGTCACGCCGAGAGCCGGCACGTGTTCGGGTCGTCCGAGGCCGGTGACGTTGGCCGAGTAGATATTACCGCCGAACCCCGTATAGTAGAGACCGATGTCCTGGAAAGTGCGGCTCTGCTCGCGAAAGGTAAAGTAATCCGCTGGACATAAAGGCCAGTTGAACTGGTTGATGCCAGGAAGGTCGAGCCCTACTTCTACGAGTCTCCCCGGGTGCGAATAGGGCAGAGGCTTGAGCAGAACGCCGTTCACCACGCTGAAAATGGCCGTCGTCGCCCCGATGCCAAGTGCCAGCGTCAGGGCGGCTACGGCGGTGAAGCTCGGATTGCGGCGCAACTGGCGCAGGCTATGACGGATGTCCCTGGCGAGGTCCTCCACAAAGCGCCCAGCGCGTACTGCGCGAACCTCCTCCTTCACCTGCTCGACACCCCCAATTTCCATGAGCGCTTCTCGCCGGGCCGCCGATTGTGAAAACCCTTGCTTCATCTTTTCCTGCATCAGGGCTTCCAGCGATGAACGGAGTTCATCCTCCAGCGCCTGCTCAATCACGCGCTTGCGGAAGAGATTCCGAAATATACTCAGAATTCGCTTAGACATGATGTGCCTCCCATCTGGATTCACGTGGACTGAACGGCCGCCGCCATGATCCTCACCACGTGGTTCCATTGGCGCTCTTCAGCCTTGAGCTGAGCGCGCCCAGCGGAAGTCAACCGGTAATATTTGGCGCGGCGGTTGTTGTCGGACGAGCGCCACTCGGCTTCTACCCAACCCCTTTCCTCCATGCGGTGTAGTGCTGGAAAAAGCGAACCGAAACTTACCTGAAAAGCTCCCTTGGTGATTTGCGTGATACGTCGAGAGATTCCAACTCCGTGCAAGGGCTCCAAGGACAGTGCTTTCAGCACCAGCAGGTCAAGAGTTCCACGCAGAAGATCAGTACGTTTTTGCCCCATGCCGTTCTCTTATCGGAATACGATAAGAATCGTCTCACAGTCTTAAGGAATTTGCAACGCGGCGTTTTCCACTTTCGATAATTCCAGCCCTTCACCCTCAAGCGAGGAGGAAGGCAGCGGGGGGCCACCTCCCGCTCCGGAATGAGGGCCTACACCGGAAGTATTGAACCAATTGCCCCTTAACTCACGCAAGCTTGCCGAAAGCCCACTGCAGCAAGGCGGAGAGACTGTCTTCAATCGCACTGTCGAGTTGCGGGACACGTGGGCGAAGCTTCAGAAGAAGACGTAGATGGGACATTCCTCCAAGGGCAGCCGCTGCCGCTCACTTCGGAAGGAATGGCAGCGGTCGGCTAGCTGCGGCGCGGAAGTATTATAGGTCAAAAGGAGTAGGGAGCCTTGACCACGCGTCAACATAAGGGTCACACTCAACTTGGTCGAGCGGCAGTGCAGATCTTTGCCGCCAATGATCGCATGAACCAGATTCTTATCGAACATCTTGATCTTGCGGCCTGGAGAGCCAAGCCACCCGGCAAGATCCGCACCATTGCAGCGATCTTCACCCACATGCATAATGTCCGCTCCAAGTGGGTCCGGCTTTCAGCTCCGCACCTGAGGGTTCCAAGACAGCTCAACCGCGCGGACTGTACGCCGGAGCAGGCCCGTGCGGGATTGGCGCAGAGCGCCGCTCGCTGCGCAGAGATGCTCGCAGAAGCGCTAGATGCGTCGGGCCATCGCGTCGAGAAGTTTCGCAGAGACGGCTGGGCTCCGCCTTGGCCGGTTGGCATAGAAATGCTGTGCTACATGCTTTCTCACGAAGCCCACCACCGCGGGCAGGTGTGTATGCTCGCGCATCAGCTCGGATTCCCGTTGCCTAAGGAGGTATTGTACGGGATCTGGAATTGGGAAAAGCTTTGGAAAGAGTGCGGGGCGCCTGCCGGCCCTGGCTACGATTCTTAAGCAATCGCTCAAGGGCACAGGCTAAGCGCATCACGCCGGCCTGTGCACATGCCGCTTTCGCGCTCGCCCGCTCGATCGGCATGCCGAACGTGCTGGCCCGAGTCAATCTAGCGCGCGAGGAAGCCTATCGACACATGCGGACGCGCGGATTTCGAACCATCGGCGCGGGAGGGTGCAGCGCTGGCTTTCCATGTTAGGATGGTCGGCACGTGCCGCTATCTGATAGATCGTCGGTCAGAATTCGCCTCTTTCTCCATGAAACCCTAAGTCCAACCGCGTCGAGGCCGGTATGTCACTGACCTTCCCGGAGATTGAGCCTGTTTCTCTAAAAGATCGGGTCATCGACGCTTTAAAGGACGCCTTCTTTTCTGGCCAACTTAAGCCCGGCGCGGCCATTGTCGAGCGTGAACTGGCTCGTCAGATGAAGGTTGGGACGCCAGTGGTCCGCGAAGCCCTGATCGCACTTCAAGGTCAGGGATTTGTTCGCCGGATCACCAACACCGGTACTTTCGTAGCTCAGTTCAGTGCTGAGGAGGTGCGCCAGCTCTATAGCTTACGTGTAGAATTGGAACTCCTGGCCCTCCAGTGGGCGCGTCCGCGAGTCACCCCAGCTGACTTGCGCGAACTCAACCGCCTGGTAGATGAAGTGGTCCAGGCCGGAGAAAGCGGCAACCGGCGAGAATTCCTCGAACGTGACTATGCGTTCCACCGGCACTACTGGACGTTTTCGGGCAATGCTTATTTAGCTGAAACTTTGGACCGCTTGATGGCGCCCCTTTTCGCGTTTGTGGTTCTGGCAAGCGGGGCGCCTTTGACAGCATCAATGGGCCGCGAGCACTACCAACTCGTAAACGCGCTACAGAACCTGGAAGAGCTCGAGTTTTCGTCGGTAGTCCGGAAAACGCTTTCCGGCTTTGCCTCTCGATGGCTATCTATCTTCGTAGACGATGATGACCAAACACGGCAGGCGCCGCCCCCTACGCTTTTCGATGGAACAACCCGTTAGACATAAGAGATAGTTCTCGAAAGGAGCGGAGAGTCTCCTGTGAAATGCCGGATGCAAGGCATGTCCGCGTAAAGGCTGGAGAATCAACCGCCGCAGCTTCCCCGCAATCGCCACCCGCGCCGACACACGTCCGGCACGTAGTGCTTGGGCTCACAGTCGCCGCGTATGTAATCACCTACATGGACCGGGTGATTATTTCATCCGCAGTCCCTTCGAT
>JBAUZG010000307.1:0-3566 GCA_049585195.1 Bryobacteraceae bacterium
GCCGCAGACCACATTAGAGGAAGCTTCGATTCCTTTCGATGTAGTGGTAGACGGCCGGTGCCTGCTGAAAATCTACGTTAAGTAAGAACCATGAACGAAAAGCCCTCAAGTAACAGCAGTTGAAAGCCGTTGAAAACGTACATGCCAATACAACCCGGTCTGTTGCGGACCGCTACGCTTCTCGCTTCGTCTATCGTGTTTGCCGGTTCGACCTTTGCCGTCGATACGCACGTCTGGCAGCAGGATGAATTGAACGATTTTACGCGGGGAACGGTTAAGAATTTATCGATCCGCACGGACGGGCGCGTGACGCTCGCTCCGGAATTTCGCCAGTTGGCGGACTTGGCCACGCCGTATCTGTGGAGTGTCATCGAAGACTCGCGCGGAACTCTATATTGCGCGGGCGGCGCGCCTACCGGAGCGACGGCGAAGATTTTCGCGGTTACCCTTCAAGGCAAGAGCCGGACATTCGCCGAACTTAGTGGTCTCGAAATTCACGCGCTTGCGATTGATCGAGAAGATCGTATCTATGCCGCTACCTCTCCGGATTCGAAGATCTATCGAATTGGCCGCGACGGGAAGCCGGAATTGTTTTTCGATACAAAAGCGAAATATGTGTGGTCGATGGGGTTCGATCGAAGTGGCAATCTCTACGCGGCGACTGGAGATCAGGGCATCATTTATCGCGTAGGTCCCGATGGAAAGGGACGTGAATTCTTTCGAACTGAAGAAGCTCACGCTCGGTCGATGCTTATTGACAGCAAGGGTAACCTTATTGTCGGCACCGAACCTGGCGGCTACATACTGCGTATTACGCCGGAAGGCAAAAGCTTTGTTCTGTTCCAGACGAGCAAACGCGAGGTGACAGCGCTTGCCGAGCACGATGGCACTATCTATGCCGCGGCTACGGGCGGCCATCCCTTGCAACCAGCTAATTTAGGTCTGCCTTCCTCGTCTCCAGCCGCTGCGACGTCGGAATCGGTGACGAGAGTTTCCGCAGCACAACAACAGCAACAGCCGCAGCAACCAACCACACCGCCATCGCTTTCGACTACGCTCTCTCTCTTAGGCGGAGGCGGTTCGACGGCTGGCGGCTCCGAGTTTTACCGCGTGGACGAGGATGGATTCGCGGAAAAGCTATGGTCATCGCCGGCTGACGTGGTTTATGCAATCGGATTCGACCGCGATGGCAAGCCGATTCTCGGCACCGGCAATCGCGGAATTATCTATCGCGTCGATTCCGCGACGGTGGCAACGCAACTGGTGAATGCGCCGCCGACTCAGGTCACCGGATTGCTGAGCGGGCGCAATGGCGCGCTCTACGCAGTGACAGGTAACGTTGGCCAGATTTACGCTCTCGGGCCGGGCTACGAAAAGAGCGGCTATCTCGAGAGCGAGGTGCTCGATGTCGGCTCGTTCGCCTACTGGGGAAAAGCTCATCTTACTCTTGATCTTCGCGGCGGCAAAGCGGAGCTGAATACGCGCAGCGGCAATGTAAATCGTCCGCAGCGGAACTGGAGCGATTGGGCGCAAGTGGATCTGGCGCCGGTAGGAGGGCAGGTGCCCTCCCCGCCCGCGAGATTTCTTCAATACCGACTCACACTATCGGCGGCCAACGATGGGCAGTCTCCGGCCGTAAACATGGTTCAAATTGCCTACCTTCCGAGGAACATAGCCCCGATTGTGAAAGTGATTGAAGTGGAGGATGCCAACTACAAGGCTTCTGCCACCCCGAATTTCCTCGAGCAGCACACGACTGCCTCGGGTTCCCCGACGAGCGTCACTCTGCCGGCTCTCGGCGCTCCGCGAAAGAACACGCCTTCGGGCGCATCGCTTGAATCGGCAACAGGCTTAACGCTGCAGTACGCCAAAGGCTACATTACCGCTCGCTGGAGCGCAGCCGACGAGAATGGCGATTCGCTGACCTACCGCGTCGAGATTCGAGGGAAAGGTGAAAACGTCTGGAGATTGGTGAAGGACAAGCTGGACGATACGCACTTCAGTTTCGACGGTTCGGCCTTTGCCGACGGCGACTACGTGCTTCGCGTTACCGCGAGCGATGAACCTTCGAATACTCCAGCGGAAGCGTTGACCGGGTCGCTCGTCAGCGAACCCTTCACCATCGACAATACTCCGCCGCGGATAACGCCTGACGGTCAGTCGGAAGAGCAGGGACAGACTGTGATTCGTTTCAGCGCGAAAGACAACCTGAGCTGGATTGACAAGGCGGAATATTCGGTGAACGGAGGCGAGTGGACGCTGCTCGAGCCTGTAAACCGTGTCTCCGATTCGCAACAGCTCAATTACGAGCTCCGCATTCCGCGTCCCAGCGTTCCGGCGGAGCAAATTGTTGCGGTTCGGATTTTCGACGACAACGACAACGAAGCAGTTGCTCGGTTTGTTGTTACGCGCCACTGAACGGTGAGCAGGCGAGGCAGGCCTCGCCCCTACAGCACGCGTCTTGTAGTGGCCGATCCTGCCCGGCCTTTAGGTGCCACGATATTCATGTAACACCGGTCAGGTAGAATTGCTTGGACTGGAGACATTATGCCGCCGGAACAAGCGACTGAATCCTCATCCACACAGGAGGGGATTCGACTCAAGGAGACGCTTGGCGATCCGCTTTTGTGGCGCAGATGGGGACCCTATGTTAGCGAGCGATCGTGGGGGACGGTGCGCGAGGATTACAGCCCCGCGGGGACAGCTTGGGATTTTCTCACCCACGATATGGCGCGGAGCAAAGCCTATCGATGGGGAGAAGATGGCTTGGCAGGCATCTGCGATCGGTACCAAATTTTGGTTTTCAGTCTCGCCTTGTGGAACGAGCGCGATCCCATCTTAAAAGAGCGAGCGTTCGGGTTGACGCCTGCGGAGGGCAATCACGGGGAAGACCTGAAGGAGTATTATTTCTACCTCGATAACACTCCGACGCACTCGTACATGAAGTATTTGTACAAGTATCCTCAGGCAGAGTATCCCTATGAACGGCTATTGCAAGAAAACAGGAGCCGGGGCGGCCGCGGACTCGAGTTTGAACTGCTGGATACCGGCGTGTTCGACGAGGCTCGCTATTTCGATGTATTTGTCGAATACGCCAAAGCCAGCGCGGAAGACATGTGTATCCGGATTGAGGCGATCAATCGCGGGCTGGAAGCCGCGCCGCTGCACATCATTCCGCAGTTGTGGTTCCGAAACACTTGGGGCTGGGGTCCGGCCAAGAATTCCCAGCCGCGCATCGCTGTAGCTGGTGGCGCTGGGCAATCGCTTTGCATCGTTGCCGATGATGCCAACGCTCCGGCGCTGCCGAACCTTATGTTCGACTACCGTCTCGGCAAGCGCTATTTGTATGGAGACGGGGGAGCCGAATTGCTGTTTACCGGCAATGAGACAAATTCTCAAAAGCTATACGGGATTGCCAATCAAGACCCGTACGTGAAAGACGCGTTTCATCTCGCCATTGTAAATGGCGAGCAGGAGGCCGTTAATCCGGAGAAACAGGGAACGAAAGCTTGCTTCCATTATTCGCAAGTTGTTGGGCCGGGCGCGTCCTTCGTCGTGCATTTGCG
>JBAUZG010000308.1:0-12955 GCA_049585195.1 Bryobacteraceae bacterium
CGAAAAAAAATCGACGTGGATGGGGAACGCCCGCTGATTCACTCTCGCCGCGGAGAAGGTTATATTTTGACTGCGAATGAGTTCGCGTGAGCGTTGTTAGAAGATATGGCCTTTTCGTAAGCGGGAATTTCGATATCGAACGTCGTGGACCCGGGATGCGAATCCACTAATCGCAAATTGCCGCCGTGACTCTCAACAATTGATTTCGCGATCGCGAGACCCAGTCCCGCCCCCGGAACTTTCTCGCTTCCGGAATGGTGCGCCCGGAAGAAGCGATCGAAAATATGAGGCTGCGCTTCATCCGGAATTCCGGCTCCGGAATCCTTGATCGTGCAAATCCAAAAGTTTTCGTTCCGTCGAACGGCGACCTCGATCGATCCGCCCGGCGGCGTGAACTTTACCGAATTGTCGAGGACGATCAGAATCGCTTGCTTAAGCAGCTCGATATCGCCTAAGCATCTGGCTTCTGTCAATGCATCGAGTCTGAAAGACTGTTGTTTCGCTTGCGCCAGCGCTTTAGCGGCGCGACTCGCTTCCGAGATCGCATCATCGAAATACATTTCTTTTCGGTCAAGCTGCAGCGAAGATGCATCTGCCTGCGATAGGAATAGCATGTCCTCGATAATCTTCTTTAGCCTGAGCATCTGTTGTTCGACAATGTCGAGCGCGTCCTGGCAGTCTTGCAGAGTCTTTGCGGCGTCACGCCCGGTCACCTGCGCTGCTGCGAGCGCCACGGTCACGGGTGTTCGGAGTTCGTGTGAAGCATCGGCCATGAACCGGCGCTGAAGATTGAATGCCGTCTGAAGCCGGTCTAATAGAGAGTTGAAGCGCGATCCAAGCCGGCCGATATCGTCCTGAGTATTTCGCACATTTACGCGAGCGCTTAAGTCCGACGACGTAATGGCGTCAATCGCTCGCGTGAGATCTTCGAGTGGCGCAAGAGTCTTCCGTGCCAGAAAATAACCTGCCAAAGCTGCCAAGGCGAGACCGAGGGGTACAAGAAGCAGCAGAGCGCGCGTGAGCAGACGAAGTTCGGCAAGAGCCGGCGCGATCTCTTTAGCGGCAAATATCCGATAAGAGGTCCCGAACTTCGGAACGGCCAGTTCGCGATACGCGACACGAACTCCCTCCCAATCCGCTGGGGTTCCAACCCAGTGCGGGGAAAGGCGGCGAAGATCGGCGGCTTGATGTTGACTCGGTTTATAGGCGACTTCCCTCAAACCCTCTCGCACCAGAATTTGGGTGTCGGGAAGCGAGCCATCGCGCATTTCCTCGAGCACGGCTTGTAAATCTGCGTCGCCGGCCGCCTGCCGCGAATGCTCGTTCAGCTCGTGCGTAGCCGACATCGCGGTTCCGTCCACCGCGACGCGAAGCGCTGAATCAAGTCTGGTATACGCATCGTTTCTAACGAGCACATAAGCGGCGATCGCAAGAGCAATGACAATACCGCCAAACAGGGCCGTGAAATATAAGGTCAATCTAACTCTCGTGGAAATTGTCACTGTGACTATCCTGTGGCCGGCGATTGAGTAACACAAAAATAAACAGACGATAACTACTGACTCATTCTGCTAAAAACTTAGGACCGTTCGCCCAATTATCTCGATCTTACTCTTGAATAACTTTTAAGATGAGACTTCGTTGAGGAGCGATGCTGAGGAAGTTACGATTCGGTACGCTTGTTGCGTTTTCCATTGCGCTCTATCCAAGGATAGCCGTTGGCCAAGACGCCATAGTTATTCCCGAGTGCAACCAGGCTCTGGATCAGGCGGCGCTCCCATGCACCATCGTGCTAGCCGTCATGCGTGCATTTGCGCCCTTCGGGCCGATTGCCCAGCCGAAACCGGCATACTTTACGGATCTAAGCTTCTTTCCGGTTCAAGCCCAGGGAAATGCCCAGAGTCAGGCGAAGCCGCCGTCCGGCAATCCGGCGCCGCCTTCGCTGCCAGATCTCTTCCCTCCGGCTCAAACGCAGGGGAATGCCCAGGCTCAGGCGAGGCTTGACAGACGGACAAGCATGCTCAAGATGCATCAACGGCTGGGTTTGATCACCACAATTCCCTTGCTCGCGACGGTGATCAGCGGAAGCTTTGCCGGGGGAAAACATCCCAACGCGGCCGACCGCGACCTGCATGCTGGGCTGGGCGCAGCAACAGCAGGATTGTATTTCTCGACTGCGTATTTTTCCATCTTCGCTCCGAGAATTCCGGGGACGAAAACTCGCGGACCGATCCGATTGCATAAAGCTTTGGCCTGGGTTCATGGTCCGGGAATGATCTTAACGCCAATCTTGGGAGTGATGGCCTTCGATCAACTGAACAAAGGCGAAAAGGTGCACGGCATCGCCAAAGCGCACGGGGCAGTGGGCTACGTAACCGCCGCGGCGTACGGCGCTGCGATTGTATCGGTATCGTTTAGATTCTAGGCGGGGCTTATGACCAGGAAAATGGCCCTGTTATTTCTAGCACTTTCGACGGTTGCTGAAGCGGACAGCCAATGGATTCTCGAACAATCGACTCTGACATATCATGTGTCTCACCCCTTGCATCAAACAGAAGGCGTGAGCCATGCGGCGCGTGGCAAGGGTGTTTGCCACGCGGGGCAATGCGATTTTCTAATCGCGGTACCTGTTAAATCGTTTGATTCGGGCGATAGCAACCGCGATCTTCATATGCTTCAAGCGACGCGCGGCGCGGAGTTCCCCATGGTTGTCGTGCGCACCCGACTTCCTGAAACGGCATCAACCTTAGCAACAATTCACGCAGATTTGGAGATCCAGTTTGCGGGTCAGACGGTCCAGTACAAACACGTTCCGTTCCAACGAGTGACACAAGGAAACGACATCCGTTTATCGGGAACAATTCCAGCGACGCTCTCCGATTTCAAGATTCAGCCGCCTACGCTGTTAACGGTTCCCATCAAGAACGACATACCAGTTCGTGTCGAGATGACGTGGCATCAACAGTGAAGGGGAACCCCAGATCAGAAAACCCACGCCGTGGACTCTCGTGTGTCTACTTCCAATTCACCATTCAACGGAAGCGCGGCTACCGGCAGCCCATCTCGAAAGATCGAGACGCTGAGCCACACGGAGTCGCCGTGCCGCACGTCGATGCCGTTCATCGAAATCGACGCTTCATAAATCGACCCAAGCGCCGCGCAAACCGCACCGTCGCGCATATCGGTTGAAATCAACTCGAGACACCCATTTCGCCAACAATGGCGGGCTTCAAAACGGCTGCCCGTGCTATTGCGGAACTGCAACCTGAATTCGATCTGATGGCTTGAAACCGGCTCTGTCAAATCGAGCCGAAGATAAATGTTGCGTCCGTCGCTTCCATACCGAAGCTCATGAATCAAGGACCGCTGACTGTGCATCGCTGCCGACCGGTGATCGATTCGATAGAAACCGGCTCCGAGCCATTCGAAATAAGACGTGACGGCTCCATCGATGACCGCTCGGATTGTGCCGGTTGGCGGCTCTTGCTGGCTCGAGGCAACCGCAGTCAGAATTGGCCGTGAAAGCTCGGTAGGAACAGGCTCCTCGAGCAGCCGATACACGTTAGCTAAGTGGTCGCGGTAGAGCTGATCGAATTCGGGCCGGTTTGCCGAAGAATGTTCAGGGCCATACCACCAGCACCAATCGCTCCCCTCGGCAATCAGTATCTCTTCCCAGGCCAACTCGAGCTTCCTCGCGGGTAGGGTCCTTGATTTAGCGGAATTCGTTACTCGTTCGTAGGTTTGACGGGCGGCCAGCAGATACTCCCAGGCTTTGTTGTCTTCCTCCGCCCCGATCCAGACGTCGAAATTCGAGTTGATCCAGGAACCCGGAAAGATGCTTTCTAGCGGGTGCGCGGGCACGCGGTCGAGCGCTTCGGTCACGGTGACCGCCGATATTGCCGGGTCGACGGTAATTAAGGAATAGAGATAGCTAAGGAATGGGCGTCCGCTTCGATCGTAGAATTCCCAGGCATTCTCGCCATCGAGAATGATAGGAACAACCGCGTCCCTTCCTTCGCGCAAGATGGGAGCGCAATTATTGCGGATCTGATCGAGGAAGTGCATAGCCGCTTCCTCGGCGCCCATGCGCGAATAGACGAATCCAATCAGATCGCTCAGAAAATGATCGCGGAACAGAACATGAATACTCTTTCCTTTCTGTTGCCATCGAAAGGGCTGATAGCTGATTAAGGGATCGGCAATTCCGTCCAGCGTTCGTGCCAGAACGCCGTTGTCGGTGGCAATCCAACGAAAACCCTCATCGGCTGCAATGCCCAGAACCAGGTCGGACACCGAGCCCTCGGACGGCCACAAACCTGCTGGGCGGTGCAAGAAGACCCGTTCAAAGTATTCGCGAGAGCGGCTGAGGTGAGTTTTCGCATCTTGTGGGTAACTGAACGTGGAGGGAAGCGGGAGATAGGGATGAGAGACCGCGGCGATTGAAGAATCGCACAGCAAGGGGAGAATCGGATGATAAAACGGCGTTGTCGAGAGCTCAATCTGTCCTTTTCGCGCGAACTCCTCGTAGATCGGCGTCACATTCATACACGCCTCGCGCTGTTTGCGCCCCAATGTCGATTGGTCGTCTAAAGAAAAGTTCCGGCCCTTCTCGACCAATTCGGCAATCTCGGGGTCTCCTGTGAGGTACTCTTCATCGAACCACGCCAACTGCGATAGCACTTGCAGATCGCGTACCATCTGCTGGTCGAACCGGCGCGCTGCCAATTGGGGATTGTTGCGGGCACTTTGGAGAACCCGGTATAACTCCGCGTAACGCGGGTAGCGCTCAATCACTCTCTGGCTTGCCTGAAAAAGATAGCGCAGCAAAAACTCTTTTTCGCCATCCTCTAACTCCTCGGCTGGTTTCAACGCCAACCTGAGAAACGGATCGATAGCCGTTCCGCCGGCGTATTCACTGATTTGAACGAGCATGGACGGAACAAGATTGAATGTTTGGTGGATGGCCGGAAAATCGTCCAGGATTTTGACCATGCCATAGTAATCCTTCAAGGCGTGCATGCGCGTCCAAGGAAGCTTGTACTCGCCTGCGATCAGATCCTTGTAAAAGGGCTGATGCATGTGCCAGACAAAACAGAGATTAATATGACCCGGCATTCGGCTCCTGGACCAAAGTAAGTATCTCAGTTACCGAGTATTAAAATTACTCGGCTTCGACCACCCGAGGAGCGGGGCGGTCGTTGTTCGCATAACGCTCGAAGAACTCAATGATGCGCAGCAGATGATCGATTCGCTGCTCGGGAGGCCCGCTTCTAGTTAACTCATGTCCCGCGCCGGGATAACGGATGTATTCGACAGGTTTACCCAGTTCCTTCAGAGCTCGGAATAACATCTGGCCTTGAACGACTCCCGTCCGGCCGTCTTCGCTGCCATGTAGGATCAGCAAAGGCGTATCGATTTGCGTCACGTAAGAGATTGGCGATTCGTCTTGAAGAAGCCGCCTCGTATCCGGTTCCCAGGGATAACCGCCGAATTCCTCCGGTACTAGACGATACGCATTGCCTTCACCAAAGAACGTGGCAAGGTCATACACGCCCCGCTGCGCGGCGGCCGCCTTGAAGCGATGATCGTGGGCAATGGTCCACGCGGTTAGGTATCCGGCGTATGAACCACCTGTTAGAAATAGCCGCCGGCGATCGATGGCCGGCTCGCTCATAGCCGCGTCGTCCAAGGCAGACAAAATGTCGCCCATCGGGCCGTCGCCCCAGTCTTTATAGTTAGCGCGCTGAAACAGGTACCCATATCCTGAGGACCCCCGCGGATTCGCATACAGCACTCCATATCCAAACGAGCAGAATGTTTGAAATTCGTGCCACATCGAGAACTCACCCGGCCCCCACATCGCAGCCGGACCTCCGTGCATCTCGACTACCCAGGGGTATTTCTTCGATGAGTCGAAATGCGTGGGTTTCATCAACCAGTACTCGACGCGCGTTCCGTCTGGGCGGCGGATCCAATGCTCTTCGGGCAGAGACAGTTCTTTCGTCTCGAGCCAGCTTGCATTGAGATCGGTTAGCCGCCGGTTAATGGGCGCGCGATCGAAAATCGGAGCAAGTGGCAGGCGTTGGCGGCGTCGTGCCGGTTGCTTCAAACCCGGCCCAATGCCTGGCTCAATGGGTTGCTGGCGGTTGCCGGCCGAAAGATAGAGCTCGCTGGGATCTGGCGCGCCGATCAGTCCGTATACGATTTTGCCGGGCGCAACCGCAAACACGTTCACTCCCACCGGGCCGCTAATCAATTCCTTGATCTGCGACGTTTTCAAGTCGATGACCCGCAGATGTTGGCCGCCTTCGAAATTAACCGTGTAATAGGCTTTATCGTCGAGCGTTTTCGGCTGCTGAACCGAGGGTTCGTTTTCCGGCGTCAACCACCGCGGCCTTGCGCCGTCGCGATCGCACATCACCAGTGCGGCCTGACGGTACGTGGATTCATCGCTCTGGACTCCGAGCGCAAGAATGTGCTTGCCATCGGAAGTGAAATGCGGCAGCGTGAAGTTGTAACGGTCGTCGTTCAACAACACCTGCTCATTGGAACCATCACGGTTCATGACCCAAATTGAGGAACGCTGCGGCAGCCGGTCGGGCGGTTCACCGGACATCGGGCGGGCGGCAAAAACGACCGTGTTGCCGCCGGGCGCCCACGCTGCATTCGCATGCTCGATGAATGAATGGGTGATCTGAACCGTCTTAGGGCTGTGCGACTCTACATCGACCAGAAACAGCTCTGTAAATCTACGCTCGCCCGACAGCCCTTCTTCCGCCAGGAAATCCATTTGCAGAATATCCTCCGGATTGTGCCGCCGCGAGTTTTCGTCGAGCCAGCTCCGGATCTCACGCCAGGTGCCGTCGGGGCGGGCATCGGCCGGTTTACCGGAATCGGGGCGGCCGGAATCCCACCAGTCGCGGTTCGGCCTTTCCTCGGAAAACGGCGGCTTGCCGGGCAGCTTCGATATCGGGATGGCACTCGAAACCAGAATGGCCTTCCCGTCCGGCTGCCACCGCGGATCTACCGCGCCAAACTCGAGATTCGTGATCTTTCGAGCCTCGCCAGGCTGAGAAAGAGGCATGATCCAAACCTGTGGAGGCGCTCCTGTCGCGTTCTCGAGGCGCACGAACGCAAGCCGCTTGCCATCCGGACTGATGGCCGGGGCGGTATCCTGGTGATCGTCAAACGTCAATTGCATAGGGCGCGCGTTGGGATCACGCAAATCAGCCATCCACAGGTGATTCTGATAGGAATATCTCGGAAAGCTTGCTTCTCTCGTCGAGTCAGGAGCGGTACCGATAACAGAACGGACGCTGTACACGGCAAACGAGCCGTCACCAGCTGCACAGACGTCGATAACCTCCTTTAGTCTGAGCAGATCCGTAGCTAGTATTGGGTCCGCCGCCTGACAGGAAATGGCGAGGACCAGCAAAACAACTGCGGCGCGACTGGCACACGACCGAATCATTCACACACGCTCGCCGGTGGGCTCTATCCGGGCCGACTGTATCATGAACTGTTCACTTCTATTTAACAAGAAACAAGCGGCAATTCCCGATTACCCTCGTTAATTTGTAAAGTAATACTTAGACTCCGGGATGACTTGACTGGCCGAGGCTTTTCGCTTGCGATTGAATCACAACGGGCTTGCCGCTGGGGCGGACGAATGCTCCATTGCGGCTACGCTCTTTTTTGAAGGGCGGACACATGCTTAATTTCTTTTCCTCGCTTTTTGGAACGGATTTTATGCCGCATGGGATGTGCTATCTGTGGCGTCCCAGCATGCTGCGGTTGCATGCCATTTCGGACGGCATGATCGCCGCTGCCTATTTCATGATCCCCGCGCTGTTGGTCCAACTCGTGCGCAAACGGAAATATTTGAACTATGGCTGGATGTTCTGGATGTTCGCCGCTTTCATCCTTCTTTGCGGTACAACCCATGTTTTGAACATCGTGACCATCTGGAAACCGGTGTATCGTTTCGATGGCCTGGTCAAGCTTGCAACCGGAATTGTCTCGCTGGTTACAGCAGTGGCTCTGTTCAGGATGGTTCCGGCGATTCTTTCTCTTCCGCTTCCCCAGGAAATGGCCGCCGTGAATCGTGCGCTGGCCCAGCAGATCGCCATCAACCGCAAGAGCGAGGAACGTCTGCGCCTTCTCAACAGTGAACTCGAACAGCGAGTGGCGGAACGGACTGCGGCGCTCGAGCGCTCCAATCAGGACCTCGCACAGTTTGCTTACATCGCGTCGCACGACCTGCAAGAACCGCTGCGAATGGTCTCCACCTACACTGAACTAGTCCAGAGGCGCTATGCGCCTCAGTTGAATGAGGAAGCTCAAGCTTTCATGAAATATGCCGCCGACGGCTCTCGAAGAATGCAGGAGCTGATTGGGGACCTGCTCACGTATTCGCAAATAGAGCGCGAGGCCATTCCGTTTCGCGCCACATCGGCCGGTCGCGCGGTCGATCGAGCTCTCGAATCGTTGCGTCTCGCGATCGATCAGCAAGATGCCCGTATACGAGTCGAGCCTTTGCCGCTCGTCTATGGCGATGAAAGTCAGCTCGCGCAGGTATTCCAGAATCTCATTTCCAATTCACTGAAATATCGCTCTCGTCAATCTCCCGAAGTCCGCATCTGGGCAGTGCCCGCGAACAAAGGCGGTGAATGGAAATTCTACGTGAAAGACAATGGCGTAGGTTTCGACATAAGGTTCAAGGACCGCTTGTTCAATATGTTTCAGCGATTGGAAACGAAGCAGCCCGGAACCGGCATCGGACTCGCACTGTGTAAAAAAATAATCCAGTATCACGGCGGCCAAATCGATGTAGAATCGGCGCCGGGCGCGGGCACGACATTCTTCTTTACGCTTCCCGCAACTAAGGTGATGGAAAATGTCATCTAATAGATGGCTGGCGCCGAGAAGGAGGAGATGTGTTCGCCTCGGGCGGGAGCAAAGTGGATTGCTTGGGCAACATCCGTCAGGGTTTGACGCGCTCGAGGGCGAGTTCCGTGGTTCCTTGTTTAGTCGCCCTGATTTCGCTAGTTCTTCTTCCTTCGCTCGCGGATGCGCGTGAACCCTCCGATTCGGAGTCCGAGCAGGTGATTGAACGTTACCTGAATGCCACGGGGGCCGAAAATCAAACTCGGGCCGCATCGATGGAAGTCAGTATCGATGCAAGCATTCCAAAGCTGAAAAAAGAAGGAAAACTGCACGCGCTACGGAAAATTTCTGAATTGGGAAAGATTACGTACAAGATTCTGGGTTTTCAGGGCGATGACACAATCAAGACCGAGGTAATTGCGCGCTACCTAGACGCAGAGCAGAAGGGTCAGGATAACCAGAAGCTTGCAATAACACCTCAGAACTATAAGTTTAAGTTTAAGGGACTCCATCGTCTACAGAACGGCCAGCGAATCTACGTATTATTTCTTACGCCAAGGAGAAAGGAAATCGGTCTCTTTAAGGGCGAGATGTGGCTCGACGCCAACACCTGCCTTCCCGTTATGGAGACCGGCAAACTCGTGAAGAGTCCGTCGGTCTTCTTCAAAAAAGTGGAATTCTACCGCGATTACAGGATCGAAAATGGCGTGGCCGTCCCGCAGCACATGTTGAGCACAATTGATGCCCGGCTTGTGGGCAAAGTGACCTTGACGATCAATTATTCCGGGTATCAGCGTGGGTTGACACCCGTAGGCAGCTCGGGAATAGCGGGAACAAACGACGCTGCACCAGTTCCGCCTCCGGCAGTCAAATAAGCCTCCCATGGTCAAATAGGGAATGGGATAAGGCAATCCGACCGATTGCACGGAATTGCAACCGAGGCAAGTCCCCCGAATATCTAGAGAGTTTCGGGGCAACGCGAGGTTTCCCGCCACATCAACAAAAGCGCGTTAGGAGGCGCGAAGTCGCGTTTCGGTCGCGATTGGTTGAGTTGGGGGGCGGAAACCCACTAGGCTAAAGGGAGTCTTATGAGAACGCTTTTCTTGAATCCTCCGTCTTTTGAGGGGTTTGATGGTGGGGCCGGTTCGCGCTGGCCGGCTGCCAGGGAAATTGAATCCTACTGGTACCCGGTTTGGCTCTGCTACCCGGCTGGGATGCTGGCTGACAGTAAAGTTGTTGACGCAGGGCCTCACAAGGTGTCGATCGAGCAGACGGTCGCAATGGCTAGCGATTTTGAACTGCTGGTGCTCTTCACCTCCACGCCGGGCTTCAACGTCGATGTAAAGATCGCCGAGATGATGAAGGATAGAAACCCGAAGCTGAAGGTTGCTTTCGTCGGTCCGCCGGTCACGATCGAGCCCGAGAAAAGCCTGCGAGCGTCGAGCGCGATCGACTTTGTAGTTAAACGGGAATTCGACTACGCGATTGCAGATTACGCAAGCGGCAAGCCGCTTGAGGAGATTCCTTCCGTCGTGTTCCGTAAGAACGGCGGAATTCAGAACAATGTGGATGCGCCCCCGATCGAGAATCTGGATGCGCTCCCCTGGGTGTCGAAAGTATACAAGCGTGACCTGGATTTCCGGCGTTACAACGTACCGTTTCTTCTCAACCCCTACGTTTCGTTCTACACGACACGCGGTTGCCCCGCTCAATGCACGTTCTGTCTATGGCCTCAGACGCACTCCGGCCACCGCTGGCGGTTGCGGTCGTCCACCGATATCGCGAACGAGTGCCGCTACGTGCAGGAGAATTTTCCCGGACTGAAAGAAATTTTCTTCGACGACGACACCTTCAACTACCAGAAGGCGCGCACCCTCGATCTCTGCAGCAAGCTGAAGCCGATCAAGATGACCTGGAGCTGCACGTCGCGCGTGACTACGGACTACGACACCCTTAAGGCAATGAAGGAAGCTGGCTGCCGACTGTTGATTGTGGGCTATGAGTCGGGCGAGCAGCAGATTCTGAAAAACATCAAGAAAGGCGCCACAATTGACATGGCGCGGCGGTTTACGGCCAACTGCAAGAAGCTGGGGCTTACAATTCACGGCGACTTCATGGTGGGCCTTCCCGGCGAGACTCGGGAGAGCATCCGCAAAAGCATCGACTTTGCCAAAGAGTTGGATGTCGAGACGATTCAGGTTTCGATTGCACACCCTTTCCCGGGCACCGAGTTCTACGACAGTCTGAAGCAAAACGGGTTGATCACCATCGATGCCATGACGGACGAGGGGGGTCACCAGCTGCCCAACTACAGCTATCCGGGGCTCGACCGCGCGGAACTGATCGAATGGGTGGAACGCTTTTACGGCGAATATTATTTCCGTCCCAAAGTTGCATTGCGCCTGATTGGTAAGGCAATGTTTGACAATAGCGAACGCAAACGGCTGTACAAGGAAGCGCGCGAGTATCTGACTTTGCGCTCGAAACGCAGGCAATTTGTGAAGGGCCAGAAACAGCAGTCTTCCACCGTGCTGAGCGCGGGCGACTGAGGGCGGGGCGACTGAGGGAAGGATCGGCAATTGCCTATAGTCGAAGAAGTGCTGGTTGAGGGAACAAGGCATCCGCTCGAGCGCAGACGCAGTGTAGTGCGCACTTTCGTCCTGGCCGCCGCGGTGGTTGGCTTTAACGCGTTTGGCAACCTGTCGCTTACGTGGGGTCTGCGCCATGTGGCCCAACGCCTGGGCGTGAATCCGCTCGGTTACGTCGAGGTGATGCTGAATCCATTCGTGGCAGCCGGAATAGCGCTCCTCGTACTGTGGCTGCTGACAAGAATGGCCTTAATGAGCTGGGCTGATTTGAGCTTTGTGCTGCCGGTCACTTCCGTGGGTTACGTGCTTTCGGCCTTTCTGGGCGAAGTCTTTCTGCATGAAACCGTCTCGATGGCGCGCTGGTCCGGAATAGTTCTGATTTTTGTAGGCGCGGCGCTCGTAGGTGTCACAGCGAAACAACACGCGGCGGAGGAGGCTGCGTCCTGATGACATGGCTCCTGCTGACGGTGATGGTTGTGGCGACAGTTTTGGGCGACGTGCTTCAAAGCCATGAGATGAAGCGGACCGGCGTTCAAGCCGTGAATCCTCGCGGCCTTTTAGCGCTCGTCCAAATCATCGGGAAGCGTATATATCTAGTGCTCGCCATAGTTTGCATGGCAATTTCCTTCTTTGCCTTCATGGCCCTGCTGCAGCGGGCGCCCATGAGCTTCGCTATCCCGGCTTCCGCGGCTACCGTAATTCTCGAGACTATTCTCGCTAAGACGGTTCTTCGCGAGCACGTGGGAGGGCGGCGCTGGGCAGGCGCGCTTCTGGTAGCTATGGGTGTGGCTCTTTTAGCTCACTAGGCTGTGATCGGCCTTTCCCTCGTCTTCATCGTCCCGCTCGCTTACCAACTGCTTGCGATTGCGGCAGCTGTCCGTCAGGCTCGCCGCAAGGAAACGGCGCCCGGATTTGAGCCGCCTATATCCATACTGAAACCAGTCCACGGTCTCGACCCAGATATGCTTCCGGCTTTGATCTCTCAAGCTGCACAGGACTATCCAGAGTTCGAAATTCTCTTCGGTGCAAGCGATCCGGACGATCCCGCTATTCCCGTTATCGAGCAGTTGCGCGATGCGTTTCCGAAGCTACGTGTCGAGCTGTTCATCGGCGCGAAACCCGCACAGAACGCAAAAGTGGGAGTCTTGGCCAATTTAGCTGAACATGCACGGCATCCGGTCTGGGTAGTCAGCGACAGCGATATCCGCGTTACGCCCGAGTATCTTCGCCGGGTCTCCGCGCCCCTTCAGGATTCGGAAGTTGGCGTAGTCACCTGTCTCTACCGGCCCCTACCATACAGCGCCGCCTCTTCCTGGGAAGCATTTGGAATCGCGATCGATTTTATGCCCTCGACGCTGGTCGCGCCTTTGGTTGGCGTCCGCGAATTTGGACTCGGTTCTACCCTCTGTTTTCGCGCCACCGATCTCGCATCCGCCGGCGGTTTTCCCGCGCTCGCCGATTACATTGCAGACGATTATCAA
>JBAUZG010000309.1:0-32635 GCA_049585195.1 Bryobacteraceae bacterium
AGGTTGTCCTGAGTAAGCTGCGGCCGCTCGTTCCGTCGTTGCTTTCCATCACTGTTATTGCCGCAACCGCCGCCGGCACTTTGAATGCGCTCGAGAACAACCCAGCCCTGATGCTGATGTTTCTGAACGGCACTGGTATTTCGAACACCGCCGCACACTCCGTCATTGAGCGCGAGAATTCACTCGAGGACACCCTCCGCGTATTCATCGAGCACCCGCTGATTGGACAAGGTCTAGGCGGAGTTTCTTCCGCAATCGGTGATCTGTACGGCGAGAAAGTTCAGTCGTTTGAGGCTTCAAAGGACTTTGAAGGGATGAGCGTATTCGCAGAGGTTCTGGCGGCGAGCGGAGTTATCGGAGTCATTCCGTTTGTTTTCTTTCTAGTTGCAACAATTCGCAAACCACTAAAACTGGCTCGGACAGCGGCGCCGCTTGATGCGTCGCTATTACGTAGTCTTGTCCGTTCGCTCGTATTCGCATGGGCGATTCTCCAATTCAACCAAAACCTGCTGCGGCCTTATCTGTGGCTCCATTTGGCGATCCTCGCTACGGTGTATGCTGCGGCTGTTCGGCCGGTCGCATGCTGTGGCTGTTCGGCGGGTCGATGAGGCTGCAACTCCCTGATTGGGTGCCTGTTCCCGCTGTTTCTGCTAATTAGCAGCGAGAATGTGTTCCGCGCTCAAGTACCAACTAAGCTGCGCCTGCGAAAGGACCAGACTGCTAGCAAGAAACATACCAACGCATAATCGAAAGCATAGGCCAATGCCGTGACATGGTGCGTCCACGGCGTGGAATGCAGCGAGCTTTGTGTGATAGTGAGAAACTGCGTTTCCGATAATAATTGGGTCGAGGGCAGAATGTAATAGATTGCTGCCCAAAGCCAGGCCGGTAAGAAGGGCGGCGTGTGAGAGGCTGGCGCAACAATCGATGCCATCACCGCGATTATCAAAATAACGGCAAGAACTACAACCGGGTGCATCACCGTGACCAGTAGTATGGCGATAGCGCTGTACAGGGCATACCGGATTAGTGGATACACAATCAGCACCCAGGGTGTTGACTGGATGTTCTCGCCCGCTATGGCAGCCAACAGGTAGCTGAGGCCAAACATCGCGACCACGTAGAAAAGCAGGAGCAACTGCGTGCCGAGATATTTTCCGAGCAGGAACTCCCAACGGCGAACCGGCCGTGCCATGACGGCCAGGACGGTGCCCAATCTCAATTCACTCGACACAGCGTCTGCCGCGGCCCACGCCGCAAGCAAGCTGCCGAATCCGCTCACCATCCCCATGACGGCGCTTATCGTGCTTGTCAGCATGCCCTGAAACTGAGCAGTATTCATTGTTCGTGCCGCCGCCTTCATGGCCAGCATCGGCGTCATCATCAACAGCACGATGCAGAGGAATCCGGCCAGAAACAGAATGATGATTTTGTTGCGCAGAAGGTTGACGAATGTATTCACTGCGATGATACGGATTCTCATTTTGCTCCTTCGTAATCGCCTACTAGCTTCAAGAAAAGTTCTTGAAGTGTGCTCTTCATCGGGTTCATGCTCATGACATCGCAGCCGCTGTTCCAGAGCAGCTCGGCAAATTCGCGCTTATCTGCACTGGCGACGACAATCCGTACCTGCTCGGTTCCGCGCTCGACCACTGCTCCTCGTTCAACCGCAATGCTCTCTATGTCCTCGGGCAGTCGATCGACGGTCAGTTCGACCCTACCACCGGCTGCAAGGAGTTCGCCGAGCGGCGCCCAACGCACAAGTTGACCGCGATCGATAATAACCACGCGATCGCAAATCTGCTCGACTTCCGGAAGAATATGCGAGCTAACAAAGACCGTCTTACCTTCAGATTTCAGATACCTGAGCAACTCCAAGACATCCCTGCGGCCGGCCGGGTCAAGCCCTGAGGTGGGCTCATCGAGAACGAGCAACTGTGGGTCGCCGATCAACGCCTGGGCTAGACCAACACGTTGCACCATGCCACGCGAATATTTTCCGATCTTCAGGTGCTCGTAGCCCTCGAGCTTCACCTGAGCGAGCAATTCGGCAATAAGTCTATCGACCCCGTTGTTTGCCGCTCGGCCGCTTAGCGCCATATGCAGACGCAGGAGCTGCGGTGCGGTCATGTATTTGTAGAAGGCAAAGTTCTCTGGAAGAAATCCTATTCTTTCTTTGCAACGCACATCACCGGGTTCATGGCCAAGCACGCGGATGTCCCCCGAATCGGCGAATAGAAAACCCATGAGCAGACTGATGCTGGTGGTTTTGCCGGCGCCGTTCGGGCCTAGGAAGGCACAAACTTCGCCAGCTGCAACTTCGAACGAGACATGCGACAAGGCGACCACCTGCTCCTTCGAGAAGCGGCGCCTGTACGCCTTGGTCACGCCATGAAATTCAATGACCGGCACGGACGTCAGCGGCTCCAGGTGAAATAGTTTTTGGGTCAATGCCAAGCTGGCTGGCGAGTATGAATTCCAATCCAGCGTCGAATCCGACCCCACCGTAAGCTACGCGCCCATTCTTGTCAATAATGAACAGGGTTGGAATGCCGTAAACGCTGTACGCATTCGCGGCTGTCTGGCGGAGATCTAGGAGAACGGGAAACGGCAGTCTTGTCTCCTTCACAGCGGCCTCGGCTGCCTCGCGGGTATCGTCGATGCTGATTGCTAGAAACTCGAAGTCCGTATCGAACTTGTGGGCGCGCTGGTAAAAGGAGCGTAAGGCTGGCAATTCCAGCCGGCACGGCCCACACCAGCTTGCCCAAAAACTCAGGACCAGCTTCTTTTTGCCCTGATAATCCGAGAGTGAGATTACACGGCCGTCCAAAGCCGGCAAGCTGAAATCCGGTGCGCGCTTGTGCAAAATCGCGAGCGCTTGGTAATTGTGGTTTGGGCCTTTCTCTAGCACTTTGGCTCGCTCTGTGATCCAGACGGTGAATGCCGCGAGAACGACGATACCCGCAACGCCTAGAGCAGAAGGCTGCGATCGCATGCTTGCGGCTTATTCTACTACCACAACTGGGCGAGGGAGTTCCGCTCGCAAGCCTCCAGTAACTGTAATAGCTCAGTGTGGGAGCTGCCAACGGCAAATCGCGAACCGCGGCGGGGGAAGGCCGGCCTCGCCCCTACAAACTCACTGTCACGGCTCGGTTAACACTTCGCATACTTTCTTCCGGTAGACGTCCAAACGGAAGTGTTCACACCACGATTGCCTGGCTCGGGCCGCGGTCTCCGCAACGCTATTGACATCCATCTTTAAAACAGACAGAATACGGCGCGCAAGCGCTTCCGGTGTAACATCGGAGGCTAGAAAGCCTGTCTCGCCATCTTGCAGGATTTCCGGAATTCCCCCGGATGGGAATGCGACAACGGGAATGCCCGCGCTATAGGCTTCCAAAATGACTCGGGTTGTCGCCTCGAGCGGCGTAGAGGGAACAACCAGCAGATCTAATCCCGAGAATGCCCTGGACGGGTCGGTTCGCCAACCGGGAAACTCCGCCGGCAATCCTTTGCTGGCCTCAATTACTTGTTTGAAATAGAGATCGTTTGAAAACATTGGCGCGCCAGTAATAACGAATCGGCAGTCCGGTATTTCGTTGACTACCAACCGGGCGGCCTTCACAAATTCCAGTTGACCCTTCTCAGGCTCGATTCGCCCAATTACGCCGATACGTCTCAACTGTGCCGGCAACCATCGAGGTCCGTCCGTAACTGGTTTGACGCCATTGTAAATTATGGAAAGGCGCTCCCGATTCACATGCCTCTTGAGCGGAATGGCCGCGTGTTCACAGCAGGCAATCACTCGGGCATTTGCGAACCCTAGCGATCGGGCGGTTAACGCGATCGCCGATTGCTGATGAAGCCGGTTGTGGCAATGAAATACCATGCGGATACCTGTCCGCCGCGCAACCCACGCTGCCGGTGGAACAAGGCGCGGCCCATTCACATATAGGAGTTCGATATCGAGTGCGCGAACCAGATCGTGTAGTCGTGATGCTACGCCAGGAAGCCGGAACGTATACTTCAGGATCTGCGTGACGGGCTTCTTCACGCTCCCATACTCGCCGTATGCCAGATTGTAGGCGCGATAGCCCAATTTGCGTACCATATCCGGAAATGGTCCGTCGCCTGGCGCCGCGACGGAGGGCCGCCATCCGCGCTTTGCGAACTCAGGCAGAAGATCTATCAGGCTCCGCTGTCCCCCACCAAAATTGGCGAATTGATCGACACAAAGAACGTTCATGCGTTTTCGGCTGAGGGCTAAAAACTCCACATCAGGCTCGTATAGCCTGTATGGGCGAGGTAGTTTTCGCCGGTTTCGAAGCTTTCGTGGTAGCCGTAATACTGGTAGCCCGCGTTCCATCGGATCCGTTCCGAAATACGCAGTGATAGACGGCATGAAGGCGAACGAAAGGCTAGTGGAAATGTTTGCGCTGTCTGAAAAGGAGCTAGCCCTGGCCCTACAATCGTGTCGGTCGCGGCGCTGCGCCCGTCTCCGACATCTTGCACATGGCTGTAGCCAAGATAGAAATCCAGGCGCTTATAGCTGAATCGCGCCGATAGCGTTCCTGAATAGATGTTACTTATGTACTCGGAAACCTCGTTAGGAAAAAATTGCGGGCCCGCGAAGAAGGCAATGCCTCCTAGGGTATCTAAATGCAGCTTCGAGAACGTTGCGTCTAGCCCAAGCCACGATCCCACTGTCCATGAAGCCGAACCCGAATAAGTGCGTGCATGCGAGCTATACGACGATAATGTTACGGAATTGAGATTGTAATCGGTGTGCGCCAGCGCCGTCAGCCGCAAGTGCTTCAGTTTATATTGGACGCTGCCGGCAAACGTGTGGTAATTGGCATCACTTTTAGGCGTAAATGGCTGACTTGCCCGGCCAATCTCTCCATCGAAAGAAACCGTCAAGCCTTTTACCGGCCTGAGCCGAAACCCTAGTATCCCCGACTGTAACAGGTTAGTCTGCACATAGGGAACCGGCGAGGTCGTGCCCGCGAAAGCGAACTGCGGGCTCGCGGCAATTCTCCGGTCTGAATATCCGTAGCCGCCGTGAATATCGAACCAGCTATTGACCCGATACAAGGCATCGATGTCGGTTTCAATTGTCCGGATGCCTAGATATTGGAAGTAAAGTAAATCGCTCGACTGGGTCGCATTATCGTACTGCAGATAGCTGCTGCTGCCTTCGGTCCGTACGTTGTAGACCGACGTCCGGCTTGAAATCGTGAGCTTCGATGTAGCCGGCACTGTGACGTTCAGATTGCCGGTCGCCACCGGCCGCCGTGCGTTTCCGGCAGTGAAAATCTGCTGATTTGCCAAGGCGCCGAATTGATTGATCCCAATTGCTGTTTCGTTCGACAGGAAGTCGCGGTTGCCCGCCGTGTAGGTGAACCGCCCATTCACGTTGATCCAGCGCGAATCGCGAAAGAGACCCACCCGCCAGTAGGGACTCGTGCCGTGATCCGGCGATGTGCGTTGAAAAGAATTCAGCAACGTTCCGCCGCTTGTGGCCGAGCCGCTGAATTGGAACGGAGTATCGTCTTTGAAATCCTCCCACCCGCGTAGCACGTTGAGCGTAAAGCCGTGCCAATGACCCTCGCCGCCCAACCTATAATCGCTTTGCGCGATCTTCACATTCGTGAAAATCGGGAAGACGTTCCCCGTCGGATCCAAGGGTCCCGAGGGACTGAAGAGCTGAACACTCGATACACCGGCTCCGCTCTGACCGTCATGGCTGTAGCCCAGCGAAATTCTGATTGGCGACTCGGGAAAAAGCGTCAGATCGTGATCTTGTAGCGTGTACGTAGCGTCAAGCAGATTCTGCCCTTGGCCGCCGTCAGTCGTGAGACCCGGGTTGAAATAAGCGTTCTTTCGCCAGTAGAAATCGTATCGATAGAGCCGGTTCTTTGCCGCACTGAGTCTGGCCGATTGGTACGGATCGCCGCCCAAACCACTGGTTGTGACGATGAGTTCATCAAAAAATTGTCCGTGTCCGTCTTTTGAATTCATCGAAAAGAAACTGCTGAGGAGCCGCACGCCGCTTCCGAAGTTTTCGTCACTGCGGTATTTGTCTTCGTTGCCGCTCAAACTCAGGAATCGATAGCCAGTCTCGAACGAGTTGACGATGTTGTAGTCGGTCCAATCGTCGCCTCGACTAGGGCCGGCATTGCCAGGCGTTGGGGCAACTGGCTCTTGCGCCCGGCAGCACAGCGGCAACAGAAAAACAAGCACTCCAAGAATGCGCATACCCATATCGTTTTCACCTCAAAAACAATGGATCGGCGTTCGATCCGTGAATGCGCACATGGCAATTGGTGCAGTTCTGGTATCTCGGATCAGTCATGTTGTGAGCTTGCGAAAGCGACGGCACGCCCGTCCCGGTTCTTCCGAACGTGCCGGCGCCGTTGTGGCATTCGAGGCACATCGTGAACACAACCGGCCGCCTGAGCAGCCGCGAGTTCGTCGAGCCGTGCGGATAATGGCACATCTCGCAGCCTTCCACGCGAACCGGCGGATGCTCGAATGCAAATGGGCCGCGCTTGTCCGCATGGCATTTCAAACAGGCTTCTTCGTTTGCCAACGATTGCTGGACGAGCGACGGACGCGCAGCCATTCGCCATGTTGGCGCGAACGTGCCGTGGGGATTGTGGCAATCCGTGCAGTTCATAAAGCCCTCGTTCACGCGGTGCTTGAAAGGCATCGAGAAGTCCGCCCGCACATCGGTGTGGCAGCCGTAGCAGAGTCCCGGTTGCGCCTGCGCCAATAAAAATTTCGGCGTGGCCGATTTATGTACGGAATGGCATTGCGTGCACGAAACATCGTTAAGCGTGTGAGCTGAAGAGTGGATATTCGCCCGATTAAGGCTATTCGAATGGCAACGCAAGCAGGCGGCAAGAGTTTGTTGGGGCGTCAATTGAGAAAAGGCAATGATGGTCGCTTTGCCTCCATGCGCCTTAACGTGAGCGCCTCCTGGCCCGTGGCAACCTTCGCAGCCAGTATGGCCTGGATCTTCCTTGCCGCTGGCAATACTCTTGAAATGAGGATTCTTGTGGAATTTCGACCAGACATCCGGATGGCACGTCTTGCATACCATGCTCCCCACGTAGGCGTTCTTGTCAGGTTCCGCGCCCCTTGCGGTGCTAAATAACCCGACTAGGATCAAAGCCAAAGCAATCGGTGAGAATCTGCTCGCCCATTTTCTTGGATTCACTTATAAGTACCCGTCAAAAGGATGGGTTCGGTTGCCGTGTATAGATTTCCACCGGTGTCTTTTGGTCCGCAATCGAACAGAATCTTCGACATTTCGCGGCGGAACGATTTTTCGGAGAAGCGGGCGGCGTAGGCGCGAAGAGCGGCTGGGGAAAGATTTGGTTCCTCCTGCTCGAACTGTTCGATCGCAGCATCCAGATGGGTATCGGTGGGTTCCCGGTAGAAAAATCCGGCGCGCGGATCGATTTCCGGGACGCTTTCCATAACGCCTCCGCGGCCCAAGGCGATGACCGGCTTTCCGCTCGCAAGGGCCTCGACAGCAACAATGCCGAAATCCTCTTCGCCCGGCACCAACACTGCGCGGCAATGCGCATAAAGATCGCGGAGTTCAACATCGGGAACGCGGCCGCAAAACTGAGTGGAGGGACCGGCCAAACTCCTGAGCAGCCGGTAGTCTGGGCCGTCCCCGACAATCTTGAGTCTTCTTCCCGTTTTGGTGAAATAACGCACAACATCTGCAATACGCTTATAAGCGACCAACTCGGAAACGATCAGGTAGTAGTCCTCCGAAGCGCCCGTATCAAATTGTTCGACCGCGACCGGCGGATAGATCACTTTCGATTCTCTGCGATATGCCTTCCAGATCCGGTCCTGAACGCTCCGGCTATTGGCGATGAATTCATCGACATGCGCTGCCGATGAGTAGTCCCACATACGGAGGTAATGAGCCAGCGGCGCCATCACCATGCGCTTCAAGCGCGAATTCGTCCACTCGTGTAGATAAGCCGGATAAAGGTCCCACAGATAGCGCATGGGCGTATGGCAATAACAGACGTGGCGCGTATGGGCGGAAGTCAAGACGCCCTTGGCTGGACCGGATTCGCTGCTAACTACGAGATCGTATCCGCGTAGATCGAAGTGCTCGAGCGCGATCGGCATTAGCGGCAAAAGGGAGCGGTGATGCCGCCGCAAGGGATTGAGAAAGGACGCGTTGACCCTGTGGGAGCGGAGAAACGGAGACACGGCCTCCGGCTCGTAAAAGAGTGTGAAAATGTCGGGCTCGGGCAACAGACGGCAAAGCGCTTCGACCACCTTTTCGCCTCCGCGCATGCCGATCAACCAGTAGTGGACAATCGCGCACCGCATTCGGTTACCAGGCGTCCTTTCCGGCCAGCACCCTGGGTAATGTCAAAATCAAAATTCGGAAATAAAGTAGAACGGACCACTTCCGGATCATGAATAAATCCAACCTCCGGCGCTGACGGTACGTGAGGCGGCTGCGGCCACTGATCTGCCAGAGACCGCTGAGTCCTGGTTTTCTGCTTAGGAGCAGCACCGCATCGGCACCGTAGTATGTGTCGAGCTCTTGCCGGGTAAGCGGGCGAGGCGCGACAAGAGCTAAGTCGCCTTGAACGACGTTCCAGAGCTGAGGCAATTCGTCGATAGAGTAGCGCCGGCAAAACGCGGCGAAGCGGCTCGTCACTCTTGGGTCGTCCGCCGTCTTCGGACCGCGAAAAGCCGACGTGACAATTGGAAGCCGTTCAACGAAAATTGAACCGGTGCGGCGATCGCCAATCCACATAGTCCGCAATTTCAGAACCCAGATCGGCTTACCGCCAAGTCCCACTCGGCTGTGTGCCACTAGTGGCGAACGGCGTGAGAGCGCCGCAATAATTAAGGCAGCAGCTATTAGAACCGGCAGGACGATAATGAGAAGCATGCCGGCAAACGCTCGCTCAACAATTGAAAATGCCTTCCAGTCATGGGTCCCGCCTTGAACAATTGGCGGCGAAAGGCCCAAAGATTCGACATTCGCTGACTGCACTCCTTGAAGGTAAGGCAGCGATAAATTGGGCGTGTTTGCTCTCTGTAAAAGAGTTGTAAACGCGTCATTTTTGATCGCGCACAACGAAGCTGGCAAAATCGTTGCCGATTTGCCTGACGAACTGCGCCACGCTATGCATGACTTGTCTAAGCTTCTGTGCGCTCAAATGGGCTATGTGGACGCCATTTTGACTGTATATAGGGGTTTCTGTAAAACTTTTGTAAAAGCCATAACTGGGCTGGTTGATGTTCCACCGGAGCCACTGGGAGGTAGTTAGAATGGCAACTGCGATGCAAACAATCCTGGTCATCGACGACGACGAAAGCTTGCGCGAAACCATCGGCGTCATGCTTGAACGGGAAAACTTCGTCCCTCTTTTTGCCGGAGATGGGAAGACCGGTTTTGAAAAAGCTCTCACGCTCAAACCGCAGCTCCTTCTTGTGGATTTGAGGCTGCCCGGTATGAGCGGAGCGGAGGTCTGCAAGCAGCTTCGTGCCGACAGAATTCAAATACCCATCATCGTCTTGAGCGCGATCGGCGAGGAAATAGATAAAGTACTTCTACTCGAGATGGGTGCCGACGACTACATCGTGAAGCCCTTCGGAACCAGGGAGTTACTTGCACGCATCCGCGCCCTGCTGCGAAGGACATCGTCGGACACGAAAGTTCTTCGCTTTGCCGACGTCGAGGTGGATGTCGATCGCCGTAGCACGACAAAGCGCGGACGAGAGGTGAAGCTTACTCCGGCGGAATACAACTTACTTCTTTATTTCTTGCACAATCCCGACCGCGCATTAACCAGGGACGTGATTCTCAACTCCGTGTGGGGATATGAGTCGTATCCCAATAGCCGGACGGTGGATGCGCACGTGGTGCGGCTGCGGCAGAAGCTAGAACCGGATGCGAATGTCCCACGCCATTTCCTCACTGTTCACGGAGTTGGGTACCGCTTTCTGCCGTAACTGCCCCATGCTGTAATGGCTCACGTTCTGATTGTCGAAGACAGTGATACTGTCACGCCGCTTGAAATCGCGCTGGGATCCCTTAATAATCTGGGAATTTTGGTTGCTGTTAATGGACGCGACGCGCTGAAGTTGCTGGCGGCCAGTTATGTCGACTTGGCAGCCGTCGTGACCGACCTTCATCTTCCGTTCGTGGATGGCTTCGAACTTATCGCCGCTATACGGGCTAACGATCGTTACTCGCATTTGCCCGTTGTGGTCGTAAGCGGCGATGACTGTCCCGAAAACCGGCGCCGAGTGCGGGAACTCGGAGCGGATGCTTTCTTCCCTAAACCGTACTCGCCTACCGAAGTACGTCAGACTCTAGAGGTTTTGCTCCATGCGCCGTAGATTGTCTTTTCTCATCCTGATTTTTGCGCTGAAGCTGTTCGCCCAGGAGAAGGCGGATTCCTCGGCGGTTATGAAGCAGATACTCGATCGTCTCGACAGTCTGGAAAAACAAAATCGGGATCTGCTTCAAGAAGTGCATGCGTTGAGGCAACAGGTCGAGGCCGCGCACCCGGCCGAGGCTTCGTCTCCCGGGGCGAGCGTGGCCAAGCAATCACCTCCCGCGCCAGGCGCCGCCGGACAAGCAGGTTTAGGCGAGCGGGTGAGCGTCGAAGAAAGCCGGACCGCTGAACAGGCGCAAACCAAGGTGGAAGCGGCGCACAAGTTTCCTATTCAACTTGATGGTATGCTTCTCTTCAACGCATTCTCGAATACAGGAAATTACGCTGAATACGCAGCGTCGAATGAATATGGGCCGCTCACCGGTCCGAACACGGCTGGAGCCACTTTCAGGCAAACCCTTCTGGGCTTACAGTTTCAAGGTCCAAGCCTGCCGGGAGATGGACACATAAACGGGTCGTTGATGATGGATTTTTGGGGAGGCTCCTCAGATCCGCAATCGCACTGGCTCCGCCTTCGGCACGCCGACATTTCGCTCGATTGGAAAAACCGCAGCTTGTCGTTCCGCCAGGACAAGCCGCTCATCTCGCCCTATCAGCCGGATTCGCTGGCCGAGGTAGGCATTCCCCCTCTTTCCGGAGCCGGAAATTTGTGGCTATGGCTTCCCCAGGTTCGCTATGAAGAAAGACTTCATTTCGACGCCAGTACGGGTTTGACGGGCCAAGTCGCGCTCCTCGAAACCAGGGAAACGTCTGCGCTGTTGCCATCTTCGTATTTAAACTCGCTGGAACCGAGCCGGCCAGCGCTTGAAGGCCGGTTCGCCTTCTGGCACAAGTTTGACGACACGAGGCGAGTCGAAGTAGCTCCCGGTTTTCATCTGAGCACCAGTCACGTAGCGGGTGCGTCGGTCGATTCCCACATAGCCTCTCTTGATTGGCAGATTATTCCCGCATCTCACCTGCAGTTTAGTGGAACGGTGTTTGAAGGTCAGAACGTCGCCGGTTTGGGATCTCTGGGCAATGGTTTCACAATCGCTGCGAATGGGGTGGTTCGTCCCGTAAAGAGCAGTGGCGGCTGGGCGCAAGTGGCTATTCCGATCACGAATCGCTTGACATTCAATGTTTATAGCGGGCTTGAAAGCGACAATGGCGCAAACATATACGCGCCATACATTGTCCGCAACCTGAGTTATGCATCCAATGTTATGTATCATCTGGGACCGAACGTGATTGTGAGCGTCGAAGGAATGCAGTCGCGGCTGCGTTCGTTCTCGGGTACGGAACAGACTCTGAACCATTATGATTTGGCCGTCGGCTATCTGTTCTAGCAGGCTTCTGAAAAAGCCCTGGGCGGGACCGCTTCCTCGCGGTCGCGGCTCGGTAAATTGCGGTAAAGACAGAAGCACGATTCTGAGCCGCGCTCGCAAGCAAGCGGTTTCAGGTCTTTTTCAGCAGCTTGCTGGCGTAGCGCTTTTGGCGCTCCTCCTCGCGTCTCGAGGACTTCCCGCCGCAACCGTGGAAGGTCAAGTTCATCTGGTGGGTTCACGCGATTCCGCGCGAAAAAAAACCGATTATTCTGGCGTGGTGGTCTGGCTTACCACTCCGGAGGAGCCCGCGGCGCACAGCATCAGGAAACATGCGCAGATGCTCCAGAAGGATAAGAAGTTTTTGCCGCATATCCTGGCAATCGAGACGGGAACAACGGTCGAATTCCCCAATCTCGACCCCATCTTTCACAATGCATTTTCGAACTACGACGGCACCATATTCGATGTCGCATTGTACCCGCCGGGCTCATCGCGCCAAGTACGATTCGACCGGCCCGGAATCGTTCGTGTTTTCTGCAACATCCACGCTTCCATGTCAGCCGTCATCGTGGTTGTGAATTCCAACTATTTCACAACGACTGGCCGGCAGGGCCATTTCTCTCTCCCCAACGTACCGCCAGGTGAATATGAAATACACTTTTTCCACGAGCGCTCCACGTCGGAGACCTTAGACAAGTTAACTCGCTCAATTGTGGTGGGCGACGAGGTTTTGGACCTTGGCGTAACAGTAATTTCAGAAGCCGGCTATCTACCAGTCGCACACAAAAACAAATACGACCGCGACTATCCTCCAAATAGCGACGACATTGACGGGTATTCGTCGCCAGTAAAATGAAGGCTTTCTCACACGTACGAAGTTCGCTTCTCTGGAAGATCCTGATTTCAACATCGATCGCGGTCACTGCGGTGTTCGCCGTAACCGGTTGGATGGTGCAGAGATATGCGGCCAGCGTCAGCCAGCATAGCCTCGAGGAGGAGATCCGGACCAGCCTTCAGGCGTACGAATCAGTGTGGAGCGCTCGCGTCCGGAATTTAACGACTATCAGTCGCATTATGAGTTCCATGTCGGACGTAAGGGCGGCGTTTATGACCCACGACCGCGCAACCATCCGCGACACAGCGGAACAATTATGGTCGCAAGTGTCTGAAGAAGACGCCCGATTTCTTGTATTAGACCCGACTGGCGAGATCATTGCCTCCCTGGGAGGCAGCCCCGAGTTCTCGATGAGCAAAAATCTCATGCAAGCGGCTCGCTTGAGGTTTCCCGCTCAAGTGTGGGGTTACGTGCGGAGGGGGATGCGTCTTTACTTCGTTGTTCTCACGCCTGTGTATGTACAGACCGAGAGCGAGGAGGCGTTACTGAATGTGCTGCTCATCGCCTCTGAAATAGACACTAAGCTTGCACAGGAGCTAAAGACGAAAACACATGGGAGCGACTTTGCGTTTGTAAGTTCTACGGACGTTGTCGGTTCCACGCTCGCGGGCATCACTGCGTCCGACCTGAAATCCGGTACTACCGTGCAAGGAGGTGTGCGCCGTATTAAATTCGAGGGGCAAGACTATCTTCTACTTAGTACCGATTTGCCGGATACGTTGGGTAACCTTACCGGGCAATTATTTATTATTCGGTCGTTTGCAGGTCCGAAAGAGGTGCTTGCTGAACTGCGGCGGAATGTTGCCGTTTTTTGGATGGCTGGCATCCTCGTGGCCCTTTGCCTCACCTATCTTCTTGCACGACGTGTACTCGAGCCCGTGAAGCGCCTCGATCGTGCCGCCGCCGAAGTCATCAAACACAACTACGACTATCGCGTACCGGTAGAGACCAACGATGAGCTGGGAAGCCTGGCTATGACTTTCAACGAGATGTGCGATTCGATTCGAGCCGCCCGCGAGGATTTGATCCGGCAAGAGCAGATCGCTACCATTGGCCGCCTTTCCGGGTCGATTGTGCATGACTTGAGGAACCCCCTCGCCGCGATTTATGGCGGAGCCGAAATGCTGGTCGACGCCGAACTTTCTTCCGAGCAGCAGCATAGGCTGGCCGCCAACATATACAAATCGTCGCGCAGAATTCAGGAACTCCTCGATGAACTCCTCGATGTCTCGCGGTCAAAGACTAAGCCCGCGGAAGTATGCCGGTTGGTCGATATTGTATGTGCAGCGCGTGAAGCCATTGCGCGCATGGCCGAGCTGCAATCAATTACGGTTCAAATCAGCATGCCGGATAACATTTACGTTCTCGTCTCCCGTGATCGTCTGGAACGCGTTTACATGAACCTGATTGATAACGCAATTGATGCTATGCCGGACGGTGGCTTTGTGCGGATTATGGGACACGTGGTGCATGACAAGGCGATAGCCCTCATCGAAGATACTGGGCCAGGCATCACGGAAGAAGCATGGGCAAGCCTTTTCCGGC
Organism: Bryobacteraceae bacterium; assembly: GCA_049585195.1. Lineage (GTDB taxonomy): Bacteria > Acidobacteriota > Terriglobia > Bryobacterales > Bryobacteraceae > KBS-96. The sequence goes on from JBAUZG010000309.1 coordinate 14,202, forward strand.
CGTTCGCGAGTTTTAAGAAGAAAAATGGCCTTGGTTTGGGGCTCGCGCTTTCCAGGCAAACGCTTCTCGACAATGGCGGCGACCTCTGGGCGGAGAAAAAAGTGTCTGCCGGCGCTCGATTCGTGATGAGTCTGCCGCTCGCTGAAGGCCCTCCTGCAGCGCTCGACGAGGGGCATCTCCCTTCCCGCGCCGAGACGCGAAACTGATGGGCGGCAAGAGGATTGAATCGATTTCCGCTGTGTGCAGCACTATTGGGTGCTCTCCGCGGGTAAGCCCGCGAGCTTGTCAGGCATGTCCGCGAGCACGTATGACAGGACGGCAAGAACGGCAATGTTGCGATTGAAGTCTTCTGGGTCGACTTTATCCAATGTGTCGGTGGCCGTGTGATGCCAGTCGAAATAGTGCGCCCCTACGGTGTTCGGGCTGAAACTCGGAACCCCTTCTCGGGTGAGCGGCTCGATGTCTTCGCCGCCCCCGTAAGGGCGGACATGCGTCGCGTCGATAGCCCTCAGGAGGCCCGCGATTTGTTCGCACAAAGTAAACGATTGCTGCTGTTCAAGGCTCATCTGCTGGGGAGGCATGCCCCTGCCCCGCACGTAGTGGAATGTCGAATAGCCGAAGCCTGTTGGCCGCTCGGCGCCTCCGTCCATCTCGATTGCAGCCACTTGGTTCCGAATTTTGTCCCCGACAAAGGCGCGATACGCCGCGGCGCCGCGGCTGCCGTTCTCTTCGTTGACCCAAAACGCAAGCCTAATCGTCCGCCTTGGATGAAGTCCGGCTTTCTTGATCAGCGCCATTGCCTCGAGGCTAGCCATGATGCCGGACCCGTCGTCTTGAGCGCCTTGCCCCACATCCCACGAATCAAGATGTCCGCCTAAAACAACAATCTCTTCCGGTTTTTGGGAGCCTGGAAGTTCACCGATAATGTCGTCGCTGTCGGCCTCGGCTTCAAGATGCGCCTGCATCGAAAGGTGCACACGGGGTGTTGCGCCGGATCGCTGAATTCGGTCCAGCAGCAGCGTGTCTTCAATCGAAATTGCCGCAGCCGGGATTTTGGGAGAGGTCGGATCGTATAGCAGAGATCCGGTGTGCGGCTGCTGCATAGCGAGCGGAGTAATGGAGCGTACAAGCACGGCAACCGCCCCAAGTTTCGCCGCGCGAGATGGGCCGGCCGACCGGTACACCACTGTATTCCCATAGCCCTCGTAAGGCGCGTTGTAAACAACAATCTTGCCTTTGACTTTGTCGGCCACCGCGGCAAGCTCATCGAAATTAGAAACCACAACGGCGTCGGCTGTAATTCCATCGGCCGGCGTGGCCACGCTCATGCCAAGCCCCAGCATGTGAAGGGGCCGGGCGATGGGAGACACGATCTGCGCGGACTCTTGCCCGCGCACCCAGTGCGGCACCTTCACAGGAATCTTTCGCACGTTATTGAGGCCGACGGCCTTCATCTGCTCAACCGACCAAGCGACGGCTGTATCAAGCGCCGCTGAACCGCTCAGCCGGTTACCAATCCGGTCGCACAGGTACGTCAGCCGCCGGTAACCGTCTTGGTCCGGCAGAGCCGCTCGAATCAGGCGCTCGGCCACGTCGTGGTACCTGACATCGAGATTCGCACTTTGCGCCATCAGCGTCATGCCGCTCAACAGGAGGAGGCTCGGGACAAGTCTCATAAACAGTTCTTAGTGATGCCGTGGAATTTTTCTCTTCGTGGTGTGTGCTTCCAGATATTCGGCGAGCGCAACGCCATTATTGTGCTCGGCGTCATGCGCGCTGTAGACAAGCGTGACCGGGCCGCTGCGCGCGGCTTCGACGAGAGGAGCCAACGCGTCTGGTTTCGAATCGAGTTCGGCAAAATATCGCTGCCGGAATTCGTTCCACTTTTCAGGATCGTGATTGAACCAGCGCCGGAGAGGATCACTGGGCGACACCTCCTTTAGCCACCCATCGATTTTTAAGGATGCTTTCGATATGCCGCGCGGCCACAACCGGTCGATCAGATAGCGGGCACCGTCGGCTGGCTCGGGTGGTTCGTATGCCCTCTTGAGCTTGAACATTCGCCTATACAAAATGTTAGCGTGACCTGTCCGGTTTCGGACCGCCTTAAGCAACTCGCGCACAACGGGCACGGAGTTGAACGTGCCGCCCGAAGCCCTTGTGAGGTTCTCTCTGTTTGACGGCGCCGAGTCAGCCCCCTGTGCGCTCTATGATACGTTTGGATCGCCTTGACCATCTTGATGAGTACGCGGCAAGAGGCGATTCGAAAATGGGCGATTGTATGCCTTCTGGCGCTGGGAATGCTAATCGCCTATGTCGATCGGACAAACCTCTCGGTCGTTTTGGCGATTAGCGACTTTCGACAATTGTTCCACCTCACGGATGTGGATCGTGGAGTTCTGAACTCCGCCTTCTTCTGGAGCTATGCGCTGCTCCAGATTCCAGCCGGCTGGGCCGTCGATCGCTTTGGCGCGAAGCTTCCCTATTCGATCGGCTTCCTGTTCTGGAGCCTCACTTCGGCCGCGACCGGTCTCATCCAAAGTGTCGGGCAACTCATTTCAGCGCGGCTGTTGCTGGGAGTGGGCGAATCAATCAGCACTGCTGCAAGCCTTCGTTGGATCCGGTTCAACTGCGGAGAGCAGCAAAGAGGACTGGCAACAGGAATTTTTTTTGCCGGAACAAAATTTGGTGCTGCGGCCGGCATTCCGCTTGCCACGTTCCTCATCCGCCGCTTTAGCTGGCGCGATATGTTCGTCATCTCCGGCTTGTGCGGCTTGGTCTGGTTCTTGTTTTGGATTGTCCTCGTCGAGAGCGACACGGCGAAACAGCCGGCCTTGCGGCCCGAGCCGCTCTCCGATTCTGCTGATTTTCTCCGCTGGATGAAAACACGTGTGATGTGGGGAATCATCCTGGGCACCTTCGCTTACAACTATTTCATTTATTTCTGCCTCACGTGGCTGCCGGCGTACCTTGTCGAATCGCGGAATCTGTCGTTGAGTTCGATGAGCGTCTACACCATGTTCAGCTTCGGCGGCATGGCGATTGTTGGTATTCTAGCCGGATGGCTGGCGGACCGGCTCATCGCGCGCGGCGGAAATCCTGTCGGCGTTCGCAAGGCTTTTACATTGCTCGGTTTTGTGGCCGCATCGACGGAAATCTGGGGCGCAGTCGTTCCTTCGCGGTCGTGGGCGCTGTTCTTTGCTCTTTTTTCGCTCTCGGGGTTGGGGCTTGCCACCGCGAACTATTGGGCGCTCACTCAAACCCTGGTTCCTAAGGAAATCATTGGCCGTCTGATCGGCGTCCAGAATTTTGCTTCCAACTGCTCGGGAATTGTTGCTCCGATCCTTACCGGATGGCTAAAGCAGGTGACCGGACAATATCGGGCTCCGATGACCGCCGTCCTGATCATTCTGTTGATGGGCCTGATTGCCTACGGCGTGATGGTGAAGCCTGTCCAGATGGAGGGACCTGCTGTACTTGACCGGGCAGGGACTACGTGACGAAAGAGCAATAACCCCCTAATACGCCCAGCGCCACAGGTTTGCTCCTGCCGTGTAGCCGGCCCCGACGGCAGCAAACAGCACAATATCGCCCTCCTCGAGCCGTCCGGCATCGAGTGCATCCCGAGTTGCCAGAGGGATCGTCGCGGCAGTTGTGTTCCCGTACTTTTCTATATTCAGAACAACTTGATCGTCCGAGAGGCCCAGCCGCTCAGCCGACGCTTGAATAATCCGCTTATTGGCTTGGTGTGGACTTAGTAACTTGATGTCGTCGGCAGTTAATCTGTTCTTTTTAAGCAAACAATCGCATATTTCGTACATTTTGCGAACCGCATACTTAAATACCTGCTGTCCTTCCTGTTTCACGAAATGCTGACGATCTTCGACGGTTTGGGTAGATGCCGGTAAGCGGCTCCCTCCAGCCGGCATGTTGAGGTATTGCCCTCCAATTCCTTCGATTTCATTCAGATGCCCGATAAATCCCGTGTCCTCCCTTTCGGTGGCTTCCACGATCATGGCGCCAGCGCCATCGCCGAACAGGATGCAGGTTGCACGGTCGGTGTAATCCAGGATACGAGTCATCGTATCTGCGCCAATCACCATAACTCGCTTGTGGGTGCCGCTCATAATCAGCCCGGCAGCAGTTGTCAATCCGTAGACAAATCCGGAGCAAGCCGCCACCAAATCAAATCCCCAAACACCGGAGGCCCCGAGGCGGTCTTGAACCAGGCATGCCGTCGAGGGAAAAAACATATCTGGAGTTACCGTACAGACAATGATGGCATCGAGATCAGAGGCAACAAGCCCGCGCTGCGCCAGGGCGATCTTAGCCGCTTCCACTGCCATATCAGAGGTGGCCATGTCGGGCGGCGCTACGTGGCGTTCCCGGATGCCGGTTCTCTCGACAATCCAGCGGTCGTTGGTTTCGACCATCCTCGAGAGGTCCTCGTTGGTCAGGACGTCTGGCGGAACAAAGCAGCCCAGAGCAGTGATCTCAGCGCGTGGCAAAACAACTCCTGTCCGGCAAGTGGCCGAAATTTCTAATGTTACATTCGAGAGTGATGCAAGTCGAGACGGCTTTGTTCTTCGAGACTGCGGAACAAATATACGCCCGGATTTTTCGACAATTAAAGCCGCGAATGCCGCTACCCATAATTCAAATCCGTTTCAAGAGATATGCCAACGCAGACAGCCGGATTTCGCTCGCGAATGGCGTGTTGCAGGTTCAAATCAGCGACATGTTGGAGGGCGCCCCGGCCCCAGTTCAGGAAGCGCTGGCACGTATTTTGATCGGTAAGCTATATCGCGCTCAGCCCGATGCCCGGGCTTTAGCGGTGTATCGCCGCTATTTGAATCGCGCAGAAGTCCGGCGGACGCTACACCTAGTGAAGCAGCAGCGCGGCCGGAAGAAATTTCTCGGGCCCGAGGGAGCCTTCTACGATTTGCGCAGGATTTTCGACGATTTGAACCTCGCTTTTTTTGGGGGAATGATGGCGGAGCCGCGGCTCGGCTGGAGTTTGCGCCCGAGCCGGACCACCCTAGGGCACTACGATCCTTCTCACAACGCAATCGTTCTAAGCTCGCTGTTAGACGCAGCCGACGCCCCCGAGCCCGCGGTTAGATATGTGATGTATCATGAGATGCTGCACCTCCGCCATCCAACGGTCCATAAAAGCTCACGGCGCTGCGTTCATACCCCTGAATTCAAAGCCGACGAGAAATTATTTCCGGATTATGCGGGAACCAAGAAACTACTGCAGAAATTTGTGGATTCCAGGCAATAAGAGAAACTGAGCGGGGACCCGCACGAGATCTTGAAGGTTTAGGCCGGTTGAGGCACAGTCAGCAGGCTGAGCTGATCGCTCATCTGCTGAAGGCGGGTGACCACTATTTGTGCTTCGGCGGTTCCGATGCCGATTCGGCAGAGCTGAAGACGCAGATGAACTTCAACGACGTTCACCGAAAAAGCCCAGTGCAGCCGGATCAATCTCATCGCCATTTCGGACCGGTCTTCCGGGCTTCGGGCCACCAAGTATCGCGCCGTCGCATGAAGCTTCTTGAAGTCGAGGATCAGTCGCGTTAGGTATTGTGCAAAGATACACAAACGCTCTTTCCGCAATTTTCGATAGATACTCGGATCGAATCCGGGCTGCCGCGAGAGAAACGCAAAGTCTTCATTGGCAAGAAGACCGAGCATGGGACGGTAGCGCTCAACCGAAAACGATTCCACCCATTCCGGGGTAACATCTTCGATGGTGGTCTTCCTGAGCAGCCGGCGCAAGACCGGGGCAACGCCCAGAATGCACAAACCTGTAGATGTCGAGAGTGCAACTTCTAATGCTAAAAGCACACACAAACTCCGTTAGGTAGGAGAGTACCAAAGTACGAGCGCCATTGCAAGAGGTACTTGAGATTTTTTACAGCCAGCTGGTAGAAAATTTCAGTTTTCGAACCTTGGTACTGCTACTTCTGCCTAGTTATTGCTTCACGGAGCGTAGTAGGACGGCGTTGATCGCCTCTAACTGGTGAAGCAATCGATCCTGTTCGGTTGGTTTCCAGCTATGGCCCGGACGCACCGTTTCGTATTCCCCCGCCCGCGTCAGGAATACCGCCCACATGGCGAGACAGGCGGTAGATATCAAGATCAAAGCCAGACTGACTAAGCGAACGGAATCGGGCGACCAGACGTCTCGAGCGAGAAGCAATGCTGTTTTTGCGGCGAAATAGACCATTAATCCGGAGCAAAGCAGCGCAGCATTTCGGCTGACAGAGATCGGAAACCAAAGTAAGCAGATGAGCGTGGCGCACAGCAGCAGAAGTGACATGGTGCAGAACCCCCGCTCTACGACCAGGGCCAGATCGACCGGGGCATTAGGACGCGCGACGGCGAACTCGACGCGAGCCGACATGATCCCAATTACGATCGCACCGGCAAAGCAGCAGGCAAACACCTTGCGAGAAACCGAAAGGATTCCCCGGTGGCTGAACATGATCTTCTGCAGGATGGAATAAACGACCCAGGTATATAAAATCCACGCAACTGGCTTAAGTAGTAGCCATGCGACTCGGTAATCGATTCGCAGGGCGTGCCAAGGCACGAGAAACGCTGCTGCGGAAGAAACTATGTCGAAGCATAGTAACGCTGTAAAGACCGAGTATGACGCCGCCAGCCCAAGCCAGAAGAGCCGAACGACCAGAACAATTGCGACGAAGATGTTCAGGTATTGCGCGATTAATTCGACGGGCATCTGCCGTGACAGTTATTTCATAGTACCAGGAGTTTACCGTTCGGTTGTACGAGGACTATTTTACGCAGCCGTTGGCGGATCGGGTGAATGCGGATTAGGAATCGGCATCTCAGCCAAAGTGGGCGGATCCGGCGAATGCGGATTGGGAATCGGCATCTCAGCGGTCAGAGTAGGCGGATCGGGTGAATGCGGATTAGGAATCGGCATCTCAGCCCGGAGAATGGCAGGTAAGTTGCACTGCAGAGGAGAGGGGAGGAACCGCGTTTCTGTCGATGCCAACGGAGTTTGAATCTGTGACGCAGAAGACGGCGTACCAGCCGCAGTTGCGAGAAAGGCGCTCGACAAGGTCAAAGTCACACCAAGAGTAAACAAGTGTTTCATAGGGGAAAGTCCAATCAAATCAACAGGATCAGTAGGAAGATAGCGCTTACGTGTTTCTATGAGATCTAGTACTTGTAAGCTTTTCTGAAATCAGAACAAGTCTGTTACACTTTAGCTAAGCTGAGGGAATAGTTCCGCCTTTGCGCGCCAGAGTCGAGACTTACCGGATGGAACACGTTCGACCACATCAACTGGAGCACGAGGCGGTTGACGACCTCTGGGAGCGAACGCTAGGCCATATCCCGAGTTCGTATGGCAAACTGGTTTACCTGGCCAGCCTGCGAAATCCGGATACCGGGAGGTACGAGCATTTTGGCTTGGCGCAACACCCCAATAATGCCGATGCCAACCGGGCATTGCGGCGCAGTCACGAGAACATATTTCAGACGTGGGTCAACTACTCTTTGGCGCAAAAAAAGACTGATCTGGAGCTTTATATCTCGACGATCGAGCAGGTTGAGAAAGCGGAGTTACTGGATGCCTGGCTGCGCTTAACCCCTTACAAGAATTTGGTTCCGGCAGCGATTCAGGGCCCCGAGCGCCAGAAGCACGTTTCGGACTTTGAAGCTATTCTTGGACTGCTTAAGAACGTGTACGGCGTCGCTTCGCCTGATCCAACCGCATAGCGACAGCGACAACCTGTCCAATAACTTCTATCTCTTCTGGATAACGAAAGTAACGGCTTGGTAACTGCGAAGATGCGTGGGGTTGCAGAATGAGATAGTCATCGGCCAGCGAACACCAACTGCATTCAAATCCGTTACGGTGCTCAAAGAAATAAATAGGCCGCTCAAATTCATAATTCCAACCCGCCGTAACGACCTTTCTTTTGCTTTCATCAATCTGCACTAACGAGCCCGGCGCGAGTATCGGATACATCGCCCAATCGTCCGAGCCGATAAATCCGTATTTGCTCCGTTTCAAATCGATGGCCCCTAACATTTGCAAGGGAAGGCGGCCCCATTCGCGAATTTGGCGGTTCAAGAACGTGGTTTTGCGGACATCTACAGCCCCTTCCTGGATCATAGGAACGGAAACGGCGCCTTCTCTTTCCGGTTCTATATCAATGGCATGCGTCTGAGCGATCGGAGTTCGCGCGGCATCGGCCGCTACTTCAGGAAGGCGAACGCCATACCAACTTACAACTTCCGAGAAATTCAAGCGATAAATGGCGCAAAGGGAATAAAGCCGATAAATTGAAGGCACCGTTCCCCTATTTTCTATGTCAGATAACCGACTTAGCGCGATGTAATATTCCGGGTTCTTATGCCGCGAGGCGAGCTTTTGGCTCGCTTCCGCGACATCCCGATACCGTAAATTCAGATGTTCACGAGCACGCTTCAACTTCTGCCCTGGCTCTTCAGTGCGCGTATCGATCAAGGTCTAAATCCGGATAAATGGACTTACAAATATCATATTTCTCGGCGACTAAATTTGCAGCATGATCCTCGAGCGATGTTAGCATGTTTTCTATGAACTTGTTCTGATTTCGGAACAAACGAGGAAGGGCCGGAAGCGTTGCGAAAGCGAATCGTGGTGGCGGTTACAGGAGCGAGCGGATCAATTTATGGATACCGTTTGCTGCAGAAGCTGAGAAAGAAAGAAAACACACAAATCCACCTGGTGATGAGCCGGGCGGCAGAGCGAACATCCAAGCTTGAGTTAGACCTTCTGCTAAAGGACTGGAAATCGCTCTCAGATTATTCCTACCAGATCGAGGATGTTGGCTGCCGGTTGGCGAGCGGGTCGTTCAGGACCGACGCGATGATTGTAAGCCCTTGCTCGATCCACACGCTATCGGCGATCGCGGGCGGTATCAGTTCGAACCTGATTCTGCGAGCGGCCGACGTATGCCTGAAAGAGCGTCGGCGGCTCGTGCTCGCGGTGCGGGAAAGCCCATTTCATTTGGGACACTTGCGGGCCATGAGTGCCGTAACGGAAATGGGGGCGATTGTAGCGCCTCCGATTCCGGGCTTCTACCACAAACCGCAAACCGTAATGGACATCGTCGATCATTCGATCGATCGCATCCTTGATTTGATTGGATTGCCGGATCCCGCGGCGTTGCGGTGGGATGATATCGCAGATGGCGCGGAATAAAAAGCTGGTTGCGTTTCAAGGCGAGCCCGGCGCATTCAGCCACGCCGCTGCACGGAAGCTCCTGGGCCCGCGTATTCCCGTTTTTCCCTGTCCACGCTTCGATGACGTGTTCCGCTGTTTAAAGGCAGGAAAAGTTAGTCACGCTGTCATACCGATCGAGAATACTTTGCACGGCAGCGTCCACGAGAATTACGATCACCTGCTCGAGTACGGATTGCCAATTACCGGAGAGACGAACCTACGGATTGCGCACCAACTGATTGCCATGCCGGGAACACAGTTTCGCAACGTGAAGAGAGTTCTTTCCCACCCGGTTGCGCTGAATCAATGCCTCGATTTTTTTCGAAGCTATCCCGAGATCGAGAAAGTGCCCCATTACGATACGGCCGGGAGCGTGAAAACGCTTGCCGCGGAACGCCCGCCCGACGCTGCGGCGATCGCGTCTGAGGCGGCCGCTGAAATCTACAACGGCATCATCCTTAGACGGAATATCGAGGATGACCGCCAAAACTTCACGCGCTTTTTCCTGCTTGAGCGCAAGGCTCCAAAGGTTTCCCCAAAAGGGAGGAATTGGAAGACGTCCCTGGTGTTTGCCACCCCGAACAGACCGGGCGCTTTATTTCGGGCGATGGCCTGCTTTGCTCTTCGCGATTTGAATCTGACGAAGATAGAGTCGCGGCCGCTGCGGGGAAAGCCCTGGGAATACTTGTTTTATGTAGACCTTCTAGGCCACTCAGAAGCCCCAGCCTTAGCGCACGCACTCGATCATTTGAGGGAGATGACGAGTCTGCTGCGAGTGTTCGGAAGCTACCGTCCGGTGTAGTTTCGCGGGCCGTGTGTGGCAGGCGATCGAACGGCCGTAGGCGTTGAACGGCATTTCATCTTCCTTTTGAAGATAATCTAAGGGTTATTCGTTCATGGGGCCCATCCAAACAGTTGGCATTATTTCCAAACCAAACATTCAGCAAGCGCATGAAACTGTTCGTGGCCTTTTGATCTGGCTCGACGGCAAGGGCGTGAAATACCGCTGTGATGAGCAGACAGCTCATTATGCTGGCGTTGCGCGGTTCTTCGAACGCGACGAGGTTCCCGACGGAACGCAGCTAGTCATTGTACTGGGCGGCGACGGAACTTTGCTTTCGGCTGCGCGCGCAATAGGCGGACGAAACATTCCGCTGTTTGCCGTAAATCTTGGGGGACTGGGATTTTTGACAGCAATCACTGTGGAAGAGCTATATCCGGAGCTCGAGCGCGCCTTTCGCGGCGAACATCGCATCGGACGCCGGAGGATGCTCGATTGCGAGCTCCTCCGCCAGGACAAGCTTGTGGGCTCTTACTCGGCTTTGAACGACGTGGTGATCACCAAGAGCATGATTGCTCGCATGATAGACCTCAACGTCCTGGTCGACAACCATTTCGTTTCGACATTTAAGGCCGATGGCCTCATCATCTCGACTCCTACCGGCTCGACCGCCTACTCCCTCTCGGCCGGAGGCCCGATCATTTTTCCATCCGTTGCCTGTATCTGCCTGACCCCGATCTGTCCCCACATGTTGACCAACCGTCCGGTCATCGTTTCCGATACCAGCATCATCCAAATCGATTCCCACAGCGAGGACGGAACGTTTCTGACCATTGACGGTCAGGTTGGCGAACCGATCTCGAAGGGCGATCGCATCATTTGCCGGTCCTCCTCGAAGACTATCAATCTTGTCCGGCCGCCACGGATGCTGTTCTTCGACGTCTTGCGAGAGAAGCTGAAATGGGGAGAGCGCTGATTGACCACTGTCCGGCGTTTCAAACCTTCTCTGACAGCTTGGATCTTCGTCGCCCTGCTCGCGGGCACGGCAATCGGCGCATTCTTTCCGCAGCTCGCCGTGCAGCTCGAGCCGGTCAGCAATATTTTTCTACGGCTCATAAAACTGATTGTGGGCCCGCTGCTGTTCGGCACCCTCATTTACGGCATTTCCTCGGCCGGTGAATTGAAGATCATGGGCCGGGTCGCTTTGAAGGCCATCGTGTATTTTGAGGCAGCCACTACTCTCGCCTTAATCATCGGACTGACCGCTGTGAATCTGGCACGTCCGGGGGCTGGCATGACACTTGCCGGTGCGACTGGCTTGGCGCTGCCCGCCCAGAAGCCGCTGTCGATCGCACAGATTTTCGAACATGCCGTACCCAGCAACATCTTTGAGGCGATGGCGGCTAACGATGTGTTGCAAATGGTCGTATTCTTCTTTCTATTCGGCGCAGCTTGCTCGGCCATCGGATCGAAGGCGGCGCCAATTGTCGAGTTTGCGGGAGCCGTTGCAGAAGTCATGTTCCGCTTCACAAAATACGTCATGTACCTGGCCCCTTTCGGCGTTGGCGCGGCGATGGCGGTTACTATCGGGAAGAACGGAATCAAGGTGCTGGGCGGATTGGGCAAGCTCGTCGCCACGCTCTATGTTGCTCAGATTTTGTTTGTCGTGCTGGTGCTTGGGTCCGCTCTCCTGATTGCTCGGGTCCCTCTACGGCGTTTCTCGCGGGCTGCAAGGCAGCCCTTCCTGATCGCTTTTTCCACCGCTTCGAGCGAAGCCGCCCTGCCGCTTGCTCTCGAAAACATGGAGCGCTTCGGCGTCCCCAAGCACATCGTTGGGTTCGTGTTGCCGACCGGCTACAGCTTTAATCTCGATGGATCTGCCCTGTACCTCGCCGTAGCCTCGTTGTTCATCGCGCAAATGGCCGGCGTTCACCTAACAATAAGCACTCAAATTGTAATGATGTTGACCCTCATGCTCACGAGCAAAGGAGTGGCTGGAGTTCCGCGCGCAGCGCTAGTTATCCTCGCCGGAACGGTCGAGACGTTCAGCCTTCCTCCCGAGGGAATTGCCGTCGTGCTGGGAGTCGACGCTCTCATGGATATGTGCCGGACATCAGTGAATCTCTTAGGAAATTGTGTTGCCAGCGCGGTGGTCGCTCGCTGGGAGGGAGTTGAATTGAAACCTGCCGGAGCCGAAGTAGAAATGATTGCCGATGCCTGACGTAATGCGCGCCGTTGTATTCGATTCTTATGGTCCGCCCGGCGTCCTCCACGTGGCCGAACGACCTCTGCCCAGTCCGGGGCCGACTGAGATTCTCATTCGTGTTGAAGCAGCCGGTGTCAGCCACGCTGACATCATGCAGCGCCAAGGCAAGTATCCACCTCCGCCAGGCGCCTCGCCCATCCTGGGACTCGACGTCGCCGGCACAGTGGCAGCCGCCGGATCCGAAGCTGGCATCTTTCAGCCTGGAGACCGTGTGTGCGCACTCGTCAATGGCGGTGGATACGCTGAATTCTGCGCAGTTCCCGCAGCTCAGGTTTTGCCAGTCCCCGAGAACTGGTCAGCTATCGAAGCAGCGACTCTACCGGAAAATCTCTTTACTGTTTATGACAATGTTTGCAGTCGGGCGCGCTTGAAAGCGGGCGAAATCGTCCTAGTCCACGGCGGCACGAGCGGGATTGGAAGCATGGCAATTATGCTCGCCCGCTCTCTCGGCGCAACACCCTACGCCACCGCAGGCACGAATGAGAAATGTGAAGCCTGCCGGTCAATCGGAGCCGAAGCGGCTATCAACTACCGTTCGGCCGATTTTGTTTCAGCCCTTCAACAAATGACCGCCGGCCGAGGTGCGGATGTCGTGGTCGATATCGTCGGCGCGGACTACCTCGATAAAAACATCGATTCGCTTGCGACTGAAGGCCGCCTGGCATTGCTTGCAACCATCGGGGGCTCGTCCGGCACGTTGCCGATCTCGAAACTGATGAATAAACGTGGAACAATCGTCGCATCTACCCTGCGGCCCCGAAGCACAATTGAGAAGGGACTCATTGCCACGCGGTTGAAGGAACATATCTGGCCGATGCTTCCCGGCAAAAAATTTATCCACCCCCTGGTCTACGCTGTCTTTCCTCTGGCCGAAGCGAGGGCCGCTCACGAGTGCTTGGAATCGGGGTTGCACATCGGAAAGATCGTTCTGACGGCCTCGAACGGTCGTCCGTAGATTTGCGCGTAACTATCTATTACGGATTAGCGCCTACGTACTAGCAGTACGGTGGCGCGGGCAGCACCGCCTCCATCTTGTTTGCCGGTGTTGCGGCAAGCGTGGTACGGCGCACGGGAGTAGCGCAGGGTGCCGTCATGGACACGGATGTTCTGATTGTGGGGGCCGGGCCGGTTGGCCTGTCTCTTGCCGCTTGTCTTTGCCGGCACGGCATGCCGTTCCGGATCGTGGAGCAAAAACCCGGTCCCGTAACAACATCTAACGCGATAGCTGTGCATTCACGGACTCTGGAGTTGTTCTGTTTACTGGGCCTCGCTGGCGAACTCATCGAGCAAGGCGTCTGGGCGGAGGCATTGGAACTGAATGGAGGCGGCCGGGTACTTGCGCATATCAATTTCACGGAACTCGACAGCGCCTATCCCGGCCTGCTCGCCATTCCGCAATACCGGACTGAGCGCATCTTAAACCGGCATCTGTTGAATGAAGGGGTGACAATCGAGCGCACGCTCAAGCTTGTCTCTTTCACTCAGGATCAGGCCAGTGTGCAGGCAACCCTCGAGCATAACGATGGAAGCCTCGAAGCCGTGCAAGCTGCTTGGCTGGTGGGGTGCGACGGCGCGAACAGCTCTGTCCGACAGATTCTGGAACAGCCCTTTGAAACCGTCCTTGAAAACCAGCAGTTTGTCCTCGCCGATCTGCGCATCAGTTGGCCGCTCCCCTCGAATCAGTTCACCGCATTCTTCCATCAGGAAGGCGCCGTCTACATCGCTCCGCTGCCTGAGGAACGGCACCGCGTCGTCATCGACTTGACAAATGCAGGACCTTTGGTCCGCAACTTGATCGATTTCGAGCAACTCCGGCTCATTTTTTCGAGGCGGGTTCCCCTGGCCGCCCAGCTCTCCGATCCAAGTTGGATTGCTCTGTACGAAACCAATGTGGGCCACGTTTCCTCGTATCGGAGCGGTCGGGTTTTCGTGGCTGGCGCGGCAGCTCATGTGCACAGACCGGCCGGCTCGTCGGGCTTTAACGCAGGATTACAAGATGCTTTCAACCTGGCATGGAAGCTGGCCCTTGCCGCAAAAACGCGGTCGCCCGCGAGGATTTTGGACAGCTATTCGTCAGAGCGCCTGCGCGTGGCAAAAGCTCTGTTCGCTCTCTACGAGGGTGTGATGCAAGCCGCCGCCGAGCGAAAGCCGGCTATGCAACATTTTCGCAACCTTACGCTGCCGCTGCTGTCCGGATGGGATGCTGTTCCGGACTCAGGCCTGATCGACAAGCCCGAGATGGGCCTCAATTACCGCACTAGCGGCGCCGTACTGCAAGAAGGGCAGTTCTCGCCCGCCGCGCCGCAGGCGGGCGACCGCGCGCCCCTTCCGATCTTTAGCGGGCGCAACCTCTTGCACTGTCTCGACCCAGCCGCTCACACTCTTCTCTTGTTTACGGCCAACGACGACACGCCTGAGTCGCTCTCGCTGCTCTCCGCTATACGACGTGATGCGGAAGCGGCTTATTCCGGCCTGATTCGGGGCTACGTCGTGACTCGATCGCCGGCCGCATCGCCGCTGTTGGCATCTGAGCCGCTAGCATCGGCAAAAGATCTGTTAATTGACGCCGGCGGCGAAATCCACGTCGCTTATGCAGCGACCAAACCCTGTCTTTACTTGATTCGCCCCGATGCGTACATCGCCTATCGCGTCGAGCCTCCAGACGGCGCGGCTCTTCATCGCTTTCTACGCAAAGCCTACGGACTGACCCCGCTGCATCAAAGAGCGTCTCAGTAGGACTGCTCGGTTACAAGTGTGCCAGTACGTGTATTGGGCAGGATGGCCTCCTGGTAGGCGTGCAACACGCCGAGACTGCGTTTGTTCGCTTCTATGGTTTGGAGAATGCGAGCGCGGTGAATCTTGGCAGACAAAAGCGCTCTCTGGTGGCTCGCCCGAAGCGCCTCAACGGCAACTTCGTCCATTTCATCGCCGTGTGAGTTTACAAAGCTCCTCTGTTCGGCCAGACATCGGGCTAACGCAGCGGAATCTGCACGGGAAGCCGCCCTGACGACCTCGTCACAAAGTTGACTAAGTTGCCTTAATAGGTCTGAAGACAAGAGTCACTCCTATCCATTTGAAGAATTATTGCTGTTGTAGTTGAAGTAGTCGGTATAGTACGAGGTCTGCTGCTGCAGGCTGTAGATGCTGGCGTCGGCCTCCGAGAGTTGCGTCAACATGTTCTGCTGAAAGTTGTTGACGCGGGTTACTTCGGTGTTTATCTTGTTACTCAAATCGGAGAGACTGGACGTGAGCTGTTGTTCCTCGAGCTTAATCGAGCCGGAAATCGGATCTTCCAGATCGGTCACTGCATTGGTGGCAGCCTGGATGAATCCGCTGGTGCTGTCGCCCAGAAACTGCAGGGCGGCCGACATCCCTTGACTAGTACCTGCGTCGAATTCGGAAGGACTAAACGACAGCTGCCCAGTGTCAGAAAGATCGAGGCCTAGCGACGACAGTGCGGAGCCGTCGCTTCCCGTATAGTCGACGATGGATTGAAGGGCGCTTTGCGCTGAGAACAAAATCGGATCGCCTTGCAAGGCATTGGCGCTTTGCCCGTACGACTCGCCCAATTGGCTGACCACGGAATTGTAGGCGCTGACGAACGACTGCAGTGCGCTTTGCACGGATGAGCTGTTCTGGCTGACTGTAATTGTGGCCGGAGATCCCGAGTTGGTTCCAAGGAGCGTAGCGGTGACCCCCGGACCAAGCGTCACCGAGTCGGAATCGCTAGTAATGGCATTCGGAAGCCCGTCAACCTTATAACTGGCTGACGTGCCGGTGGACAGAGTCGTCAGCAAATTCTGGCTGCCATCGTTAAGCTGAACACTAACGTCGCCCAGATTCGTAGCTTGCAGGGCAAGACGGTAGTCGGGGCTCGACGAGCTTCCGTCATTCACGATCGAGGCCGTCACTCCGTAAGAGGAGTTGCTATTGATGGAATTGGCCAGATCTTGCAACGTGCTCCCAGTCACCGTGTAAGAATTGCTGCCCACAGTGAGCGTGAAGGAACTCGAGCTCGAAATGTTCTCTGAGTTGGGGTCTGTCACGGTTTGAAGGCCATCGGAACTGTACGTTTCGGTGTGAGAGCCCACATTGTCTACCTCCAGGGTGTAGGTGGCTGGAGTCGCGCCATCCGACAAGGCGACGCTCGCGACCGAAGTATCGGATACCGAGGCGGATAGCGAGGATAAGCCAGTCGCGGTGCTGAGCGAAGTGATGGCCGTTTGTAAGCTTGTGAATTGCTGATCGAGGCTGTCGAGCGCCGATTGTTTGTTTTCGTCCGTTGTCTGCTCGGCCTGCATGTTGTCCAGATTCAGACATTGCAGTGATACCGCCTTATCCAATTCATTTTGAAAGTCGGCGGAGTACGTGCTCTGGCCATTGAACGTGGCGAGCGTGATCAGGTTGGAAAGAGCGCTGCTGGACATGGCGATAGGTCCTCGAATTAGGTATCGTCTATTTCTTTGAGAATCTTTAGCTGACCGCCCCAAAAAACTCGGGTTCGTCAGAAGAAATCGTGGGTGCATTCGGGCTCGGGGAGCTTGCCAAGTGAGTGATAGAGGGCCAATTCGAGAGTGCGGAAGGTGCGAAACCCGTAAGATTTTCGCATGGTGACTTTGGCTTTAATGTTCAGACCCTCAACAACGCCGCTGGAGAGGAGTTTCTGAGCACGAAAGTAGTTGAGGATCAGCTCTCGATGTTGACGCAATGAGCGGGCAATCTTCTTCAACGGGTCGATGCGAGAGTTCATGGTTTGCCGGCACACTCATCGAGGAACTTCCCGGCCCAGGCGGGCGAGTTGTAGTCCCAGAGCTGCTGGAAGGCTTCTTTTAGGAGGTAAGCGCGGACGGTCTTCAAGTTGTAACGGAGGAGATCGAGTAGGCGAAAGCGCTGTTCGTCCTTCAGATTGTCTTCACGCTTCAGCAGCAGCCAGCGGGACTTCTTCAGCACGGGAGCGAGACCATCCGGAGCCATCCGACGCGACTCGCCGACGCGGACCTCATCGATTGCCTTGTTCATTTTGGCCACGATGTGGAACGGTCGAGGATGTGCAGGGCCTCGGAGCATTTTCGCGGATGACCTTCAGGTACGGCTCCCACATGTCGGAACAAACAAAGACGATCTGGGAGGCGATTTCCTCGCCGATGACGGCGGAGAACCCCTGAAAGGATTCGATGGTTCTTTCCTTGCCCCCAGAGCAGGCGGGTGATGCCAAGGTCGATCTGGTAAACCAGTGTCAAGTACTTGTGGCCCTTGGCGTATTGGATTTCATCGACGCCGATGGCGTCGATCTGCGCCAGTTTCCTGTGTTCCAGGCCCAGGTGACGACATGTTCGACGGCGTCGAAGACCTTGTTTCAGGAAGTGCGAAAGGCCTCGGCGGTTTCTTTCCATGAAAGCCGACGCGCCCAACTGGTTAGGAAAAGCATATAGACCCTTGTCAGGGCGCGTTTGCCGTCGCCGCACGGCACTTCCTCGACGACTACAGCGTCGCAGCCGGGGCAGTTCACGCGCCGCACGGCATACAAAAGGAAGAATATCGACAATAGCATACCTCGATTATCGACAACGGCGCAAGCGTCCCAGCCCAGTCGATACCTCCACCAGCCACATCACAAACTGCCGGGGATCAGGGCCGCGAATACCGCGGCGTTTCGCGTGGGACGCCGCAGTATTGCCAGGGCCATTTTCGGGCATCCCCAGCGGAGGAGGAACAACTGGCGTCGTCGGGCCGGTCTTATGGGATTGGATCCGATTCAACTGGATCACTAAGTGATATGTTTGACTGACCTCTCTCCAGCGCAGCACGAAATTGGTCTCCGAATGGATCCCCTACGTAAAGTCCAAGCTTAGGTATGTGATGATCCGTCGGATTCGTCTTAGGGAGATCGGCGGTCTCCTCGGACGCCAGTTTGCGAAGCCAGGCCAGTTTCTGCTCTAATTCATCGCCGTATTCAGTGCTCATGCCCTTTGAATCGGCGGGTTTGAGAATAAGCTTTTACGCCGCCAGCACTCGCAAATGGAACTCGGTGGCGGTTCGTAAAGGTTCAGGCGATCCGGGCTGCTTCTGAACGTGTTGAAACGCCCGCAACGCTTCTGCCTTCCTGCCGGTCGCCAGAGCGCTCACACCATATTCGT
>JBAUZG010000310.1:0-2799 GCA_049585195.1 Bryobacteraceae bacterium
GTTCAGAACCCTCGAAGACAGTGCGGGCGAATACTCGTATCCAGCGCTGATTGAGGGAAGCAACGGCGATTTACATCTGACTTACACCTGGAATCGCAAACGCATCAAGTATGTGCGCATTGCATTATCTGAGATACCGCGGAATTAGCAGGAAAGATAGTGTGGTGAGTGTGCCGTACGAAGTGCTGTACCGCGTTTGTCAGCCCGTGATAACATGGCGGATCAGTGGGGTCGGTGGATAACACTCCGGGTGCGAGTGTAGGCGCGGCCAGTTGGTCCGGCCTGTCGAGGCGTGAAGTCTTAGCCGAACTTGACAGGATTCTTGAGAGTCACCAGTTTCGCGCGAGCAAGAAGTGTAGCCGCTTCCTTCGGCACATCGTCGAAGCCGCCGCGAATGGCCGATTCGATTGCCTGAAAGAGCGCACGCTAGGCGTTGATGTTTTCGATCGGGAGCCTCACTACGATACCAATCAGGATCCTATCGTCCGAGGCACAGCCGGCGAGGTCCGAAAGCGGCTGGCGCAGTATTATCTTGAGGCGGGAGACAGCGAACTTCGATTTAGCCTGCCACCCGGATCGTATGTGCCTGAGGCTCATTACGTCGCGCCAGAGGGACTGAAGCCGGCGCAAGTTGTACTGGCGCTCGCTACGGATCCGTCCAAGCAGACCGCGAAGCGCCGTAATTGGTTCGCGATAATAGGCGGTTCGCTGGCCGTTCCCGCTGTTTTGGCAATGTGCCTATGGCTGCTCTTCCGGCCTTCATCACTTGACCGCTTTTGGGCGCCGGTGATGGGGGGCAAGACGTTGCTCGTGTGCATGGGCCAGCCGCAGTTTTACACGTTCTACCCCAATACCGCGCGTGCCCTAAATAACTGGTTCGCAACCGGACAAGATAGCCATCAACTGTCACCCGAGATTAATTCCGTGCCCCTGAAGGAAATCGTACCGATGTGGGATAAATCGGTCGCACTGGCCGACGCGCAAGCCTTCTCGCGGCTGGCGAACCTCTTTATTCGGAAACGCAAGCAGTTGGACTTGCGCGGTGAAAGATTTGTCTCTCTCTCCGATTTGCGCGGTAGGCCAGCCATTCTGATTGGCGCGTTCGATAATGATTGGACGCTGAGCTTTGCGGGCGAACTCCGTTTCTACTTCGATACCGACGAGCAGACGCACTCGCAGCTCATCCGCGACCGGCAACGGCCTCTCTCAACCAATTGGGGACTGGTGGACGCGTGGCCTCCTGGAAAGGAGATTCATAACGACTACGCTTTGGTAACTCGTGTTGTGAATCGTACCACCGAGCAAACGATCGTTATTCTAGGCGGCATCGCGCAGTACGGTACCGAAGCGGCGGTCGAGTTTGTGACTGAGCCCAATTACTTCGAGCAAGCGCTTGCGCACGCTCCGAGCAATTGGTCTCGAAAGAACATCCAAGTGGTCCTCTCTACCAGAGTGCTCTCAGGCGTGAGTGGGCCGCCGACGGTAGTTGCCGCTTATTTCTGGTAGCGGCCTGCGACGAGCCTGGCGTGGACTAAAACCGCGTGGTACTTCAGCTCTGACTATTTGGTTGACTGCTGTTCGCCGAGCGCTCGATGCTCCCTATTTAGGTACCCCCGGATCGGGCTGCTCTTGCTTTGCCGGCTGAAGGCGCATTTCGCGATAGCTCTCCTTCAACCGCGCTTTCAGCTCTTTGAGCTTTTGGAATTCCGCCATCTCGCGCCGGGCGTCGGCCGTGCGCCCCAAACCCCGATACACCGTAGCCAGATGGTATCGGGTGGTGGCATTCGTCGGATCGAGCCGGGCGGCCTCCTCCAGAAGCGGTTTTGCTT
This sequence comes from Bryobacteraceae bacterium, assembly GCA_049585195.1. GTDB lineage: Bacteria > Acidobacteriota > Terriglobia > Bryobacterales > Bryobacteraceae > KBS-96. The sequence goes on from JBAUZG010000310.1 coordinate 1,830, forward strand.
TGTCCGGCTGGTTCATCGCCATCAACGTCTTTGCAAGACCAAGGTCGGCATCGGCGTCGTTCGGTTGTAATTGCAAAGCTCGCGAAAAGTGAGCGAACGCGCCCTTCATGTCCGATTCGCGAAACGCGATCTCGCCCAATCTGCGCTCCGACTTTTCATCGGTTGGGCTGTTAGCCAGCGCGGCTTCGTACTCTTTCACGGCCTGTTGCTGCTCGGCGGGAGACGTAGAGATGGCCAGCATTTCCGCGAGTTCGAAATGCGCGCCAGGAAGCCGCGGCTCAATCTCTAGGGCTTTGCGATACTGGGCGATCGCCCCTTCGGTGTTTCCCTGCCGTGCCAATTCATGCGCCACGAGCTGGTGCATCCGCGCGGATTCAGGCGCAACCATGGCGAGGCTGAGCATGGTCTCGTCGGCAAGGTCAGAATAAACTCGATGCGCCGTGAAGAGGACTTCCGGATCGACCGGCTTCAACTGGCGAAGCATTCCAGCTATGCCTGCGGCCTTGTCCAAATCGTCCGTTTCGTAGTAAATCTCGATCAGCTCCAATCCGGTCTCGACGCGAAGCTTTTCTTCCTCCAATTTTGGAAACGAGTTCTCGAGATCGCTCTTTGCCCTCGCGATTTCACCGATCCGCTTTTCGCACATACCGAGCAGCGCTTGAATTTTCGTGAGTCCTGGCTGAAGTTTGAGCGCGGAACGAAGTTGCGGAGCGGCCTTCGCATAATCGCCCTCAAAGAACAGCAGCACCCCGAGATTGCCGTGCGCGTCTATATTGTCAGGATCGAGCGCCAGGACATCGTTGTACTCCCGCGCGGCCAGATCGGGCTGCCGGCTTTTTAGAAACTCCCGTGCTTGAGTCAGATGTTCTTCAATTTGCTGTTGGCGGCCGGGACTGGATTGAGCTAAGGACGGAATAGCCGCCCCGCAAAACAGACCAACGATAGCGCATGCAGCCGTTTTGAGGCCCAT
>JBAUZG010000311.1:0-2027 GCA_049585195.1 Bryobacteraceae bacterium
TCATCCTTCCGTCTGGGGTTGGATCGACGTCGTTCGTTGGTCATTTGAAGTGTTTTTTGCGTTCGTTTTCATCATCGCCAAAGTGGGGCCTCTGCCGAAAAAACCTCTTCCTGTCAAAAACTGAGAACGGCATTCTGGGGAATTTGACGCACACAGGCGCGACACAGTGTCGCGAACTTTTACCCGCCTATCCTGGAGTTCCAATTCAAATTTCCGAGCACCCTGCCCCTGAGGCCTCTAACATTGTAGGGCATTCCTGCGTCACATTGTCCTAGATTACTTCTCCGTATCCTACGCCGGAGGCTACCCCGCTGATTCAGTTCGAGGTTGGTTCTGAACTTCTTAATATCGGTCTCGGTGGGCATCCGTAAAGATCGAAACACATCCGGGAAGCTTTCCGCAGAGCGGATTCGGATTTTCGATCGGCACAAATATCTGGTTATTGACGGGGTTGGCCGTCACTGAACTTCCGAACGCCGCGTTTCCGCCTCCCCACGACGACTCGCGGCCATTCCACTTCAGCCGCGTGCGATCTATACCTTGATCTATTCCTCTGTGTCAGATATCATGGTCTATATCACAGGGAGGTGCGACTCAATGGCGCGTACTGCCAAGCTTTTCCGCAACGGCCGCAGTCAGGCCGTTCGTCTTCCCTCGGACTACCGCTTCGAAGGTTCCGAGGTCTTTGTGCGCCGAGACCCAGCGACCGGGGATGTCATTCTTTCCCGGCGTCCCGAGTCATGGGAAGGCTTTTTCAAGATGATGAAGGACATCGATGTGCCTTCCGACTTCTTAACGGATCGCGGTGATAGGCGACCGCAGAAGCGGAAGCTTTTTTGATGCCCGTCCTGTATCTGCTGGACACCAATACCGCGAGCTACGTGATCAAAGGAAACATTCCTCGCGTTCGCGCACGCTTACTCGAGGTTCCTATGGCGCAGCTTGCGATCTCAGCCGTTACCGAAGCGGAGCTGTTGTTCGGAGCTGCGCGCAAACCAGGATCGACCCGACTCAAGACCGCTGTCGAAGAGTTTCTCTTGCACGTCGAAGCGCTTCCTTGGGATTCCAAGGCCGCTCGGTCGTATGCCGACGTTCGTGCCGCCCTCGAACACTCTGGTACGCCAATGGGAAACTTGGACATGATGATTGCGGCGCATGCGCTGGCGGTCGAATCGGTTCTCGTCACGAATGACCACGTGTTCCGTAGCGTCCGCCGGTTAAAGCTCGAGAATTGGACGAAATGAAACACGGCCTCGAGGATCTATCGAGCTAGGCAGGCCAAAAAAACTCTAAGGGCATCAGTTCCCGGATTTGGTCGTAGCTGCCATCCCGCCAGCGCCGCGCTTCCGGCGTCGAGCCCGAAGCTGGAATTCCGAGACCAGTTGCTCGCATTTCTGGATGGAGCGCCCGGAACACGTCGAGAGAACTTGGTGTTACGCCGGTCGGACTGCAACTTCGACAGCATGAGCTTCAGCGTAAAACCTTAGGGTTATTCGCAGTCAAGTTTGAATTTGGTTCTCCAAGAAAGGGTATGTGCAGCCTAGTCCGCTTTCCCCCAGGTGATCTCTTGCGATACTCTTGTCTGTCCGCCGGGGGTCAAGAGACGCTCTCCGGCGACGATTTTCCACTTGACAATACTGAACGACCACGTTCAATATAGAATGCGAAACTATTCAATCACGGAAGCCGCAAAGGAATTGGGGATTCAACGCGCGACCCTTTACGAATGGATTCGCCGCAAGAAGGTACCCATTCCAATGGCTCAAGTGATTTCAGGAGTTCGTTTTCGTTTTTGGACCGAAGCAGAGTTCAAGACCCTGAAGAGCTACAAGGCCGAGCACTATCGTAAGAAGCCAAATCGCAGGAATAAGTAAACGGGACGCGCCCGTGCTATGAACACGAACGCGCCCCTAACCACAGTCGCACGTCTAAGGTGCAACGATGGCTGCAAACGAAGTTATCTTTTTCCCATTTGGGGCGCAACTCTCGCTGCGCCTGGCGTTTCCGGCCCTGCCCCCACCCGAGCC
>JBAUZG010000312.1:0-81906 GCA_049585195.1 Bryobacteraceae bacterium
GAGCGTGCGTTTATTCCGCGATCCTCGAAAAATCAATGTCCCAGTCTTCGCTTGAATCAAATCCGTTTCAAGCCGAAGCCTGGATTCAACGGGGTCTTCGAGCTGAATTGACTGAACACGACTCAGCTCGCGCCGAGCACTACTATTTAGAGGCCGCTCGAGTCAACCACATGTTTCTCCCGTTGTGGACCCTCGCTAACTTCTATTTCCGCCAGCAAAATAAGCCAAAGTTTTTTGATGCCGCCAAACGCGCTCTTGAGATTACTCCGTACGATAGCCGTCCTATCTTGTCAGAAGCGTGGGCTATGGCTAATCGGCCGGGCGAGGTTCTCGGAATTCTCCCCAACAGAGAAAAAGTTCGTTTCGAATATTTAAATTTTTTACTGGCAAACGATCAATCCGATCAACTTGCATCCGCCGCCGTTGGCGCTGCCGCTTTTCGTTTTAATGCTCAAGCCGAAAATCCGGGGATGGAAAATTCCTGGCGCGATCTTCTCGGCTCGACTGAAGATCGTTTGATCGCCACTGGCCAGATAGAAGCCGCTCAGCGGGTTTGGGATAACATGCACCGCACAGATTGGGTTCGAATTTCCACTCCCTCCGTGTCCAATCCGCTCTCCAATGGTGCGTTTCGCAAACCGTTCCTGGGGCACGGATTCGACTGGGCAGTTCAGCCCGTCCACGGCGTCAATGCCGATCAGTTCGAAGAATTGGCGAAACTAAGCTTCGCTTTCGATGGAACGCAGCCGGAGGCATGCCGCCTTTTGCAGCAGTTCATTCCGCTGAATAGCGGCGACACTTACCGGTTCGAATGGCAAGCCGAGTCGGCGGATCTTCGGGAAAGCGTCGGCTTGAAATGGCGAATCTTCGCAGTTACGCCTGAAAGCGGGCCGCGCGCCGGCGCCCCGTTAACCAGTCCTGACCTGATGTCCGCCGGCCAGTCGAATGGATCGTGGGAATTCAGTGTTCCGCCAAGCTGGCATAGCGCCTTGGTCGCCTTGGAATATGAGCGGCCGCTGGGGCAGGTCCGGGCCGAGGGATCGGTGAGCATCCGGGGCGTGTCGATGACCTCTATTGCGCACTCCGCGCCACAAAGTAAGGGATCCTTGTAATGACTTGCCCGCACTGTGGGAATGACAACACGCGGCCTTCGCGCAATAAATCCTGGATGGACCGGTTCAACGATTGGAGTGGCCGCACTCGCTATCGCTGCCGCGACTGCCGTGCGAGCTTCTATGCGCGGTTGTCTCAAAGCGACTTGCAAAAACTGAAAGAATCGGAAGCGATCAGAAAAAAGCGCCGGAAAGGCTGGCGCGGCTTCGTGCAAAGTCCGACTCAGCGCCGGACGCTCGAAGCGCTTGTGTTCTTCGGCATGCTTTTGGTTTTCTATCTTGCTTTCAGCGGTCTCGTCAAAAAAGATGGCTCAGGTATGTTGAGCCGTCCGACGACCGAAACCCAGCCTTAACCCCACCGAAGTCGCCGTCCTGGCGATTTCACTACCTCACTCCCAAGCTAAACCGCAGCTTTTGAACGGCGCGCGGCTTGAGCACTGGCTTCGCTCTGGGCGAGTTTCTTCGGAGGCTCATCCAGCCGGCGCACCTGGTCGCTCACGCACACCAAAAACATCGGCTGCCGCGCATGCTTCAGCAGATCGATAATTCTCTCGTGCTGGTCTTCGAGAAAAATCGATTTGCCATCCGTCAGCAGATGCAGCTTGGAATTGCTGTCGAGCAATTCGCCTAACCTTCGACCCATCTCCCGTTGTAAAAATCTCAGAACACGCCGGATTTTCTGCAGTGAAAAACCTTTTCGCCGCAGCTCGGCGATCACTGTAATTTCGACAACTTCTTCCGGCGAGTAGACCCGCTTATGGCCCTCGTGCCGGGGCGATACCACCTTCCGCTCATCCCACCATTGAAGCTGGCGAAGGCTAACCTGCGCGATGCTCGCGACGTCCGTGCTTGTGTACATGCGTCCGGGCTGTTCTAAATCAGGGCGTCCCTTTCGTGTTTTGAACATAAAACCCAGGATTCGTTTAGGGGAAAGTAGCTCCCCAATTCTACCCCAGCCGTGGACGCTGTCAATAGAAAATTATGCGTCCGGCGCGGCATTCAACCGCCGCCGACAAACTGAACGATCTCGAGCCGGGATGCCGATTCGACGCGAGTGGAAGCCCAATCACGCTTGGCAACAATCTTACCGTTTAGCTCCACCGCGACTCGGCTCGCTTCAACGCCGAGTTCACGCAGAAGTTGGTCGACGGATATGTCCTCACCCACGCTTTTTGTTTCTCCATTCACGATGATTTCGATAGGTTGACTCGTCACGCCGATTTCCTATAAAGCCGTCAACGGTATTATAGTGAATGTTTCCGGCTGCGAGCGTTGCGGGGAAATCCACAAATGCCAACCACTTACGCCGAGACGTACTTCCCTGTTCTTGTTCAGATCGTAATCGCGCTTGTGGTCGCGGGCGGAATGATCGGCGCCTCCGCGGTTGTCGGGCGCAAGGTTCGCGATCGAGTGAAGGATTCGCCGTATGAATCGGGCATGACGCCGGTTGGCTCGGCCAGAGAGCGGTTCAGCGTCAAATATTACCTGGTAGCGATGCTCTTTATTCTCTTCGATATCGAAGCGATTTTCCTTTACCCCTGGGCGGTGGTGTATCGGGAGCTGAAGATGTTTGGGTTCATCGAAATGCTCCTGTTCATCGTTCTGGTCCTCTGCGGATTCTTCTACATCTGGAAGAAGGGTGTTCTCGACTGGTCGACGGAAGACCGGGAGGACACCGACAGCACAGGAGAGACGCAGCGTGCTGCCTGAAGCGTTCGAAGACGATGCCACGCTCAAAACGTTGGACGCCGAGTTTCCTGACGCGGTGGTGGAAGCAAGCCGGCAATTAGGCGAGACCAGGCTAACGCTTGACCCATCGGCACTGATCGGTTTTTCAAAAGCGCTCAAGAACGATTTTGGATTTGACCAGCTCAGCGGCGTGACGGCGGTCGATTGGTGGCCTGCCGAACCCAGGTTCGAGGTGATCTATCTTCTGCACTCGATCCGCAACCATCGCCGGCTCCGAATCAAGCTGCGAGTAAGAGAAGGCGAAGAACTGGATTCAGTTACGCACATATGGACAGCCGCGAACTGGTATGAACGCGAGGTGTTCGATCTGTTCGGCATTGCTTTTATAAATCATCCGAACCTGCAACGCATCATGATGCCTGCGGACTGGGAGGGCCATCCGCTTCGCAAAGATTATCCAAAGCATGGATACAAATACTCGTACTCCGAGGAAGCTTGAAGAATGAGCGGAGAACACACGACGCGTAGGAGAGGAGACCGATGAAAGCCGAAGGCGAATTGCACGTTGCCTCTCTGGATGCCGAGCACGAGCTTGCGACTCCCGACCCGTACACATTGAAGGAGGAGCAGGTCCGAAGCTCCGGCCGGCGAATGACCCTCAATATGGGGCCGCAGCATCCGTCTACACATGGCGTGCTGCGAGTGTTGCTCGAGCTCGAAGGCGAAACCATTCTAAGGGCGCGGCCTGAAATCGGATACCTTCATACGGGGATCGAGAAGGAGTGCGAGGCAAAGACCTGGCACCAGGTAACCACGCTGACCGATCGCGTCGATTACCTTTCTAACCTGATCAATAATCTTTGCTACGCGCTGGCGGTGGAAAAACTGCTTGAGCTTGAAATTCCGCCGAGGGCACAGTGGATGCGCGTTCTACTGTCGGAGCTTCAGCGGATTTCGAGTCACCTTGTGTGGCTTGGAACCCACGCGCTCGACATGGGCGCGATGACCGTTTTCTTTTACTGCTTCCGTGAACGCGAGACGATTCTCAAGATTTTCGAAATGTTCTCCGGACAGCGCATGATGACCAGCTACATCCGGATAGGCGGGCTAGCCTTGGAGCCGCCGCGCGGCTGGCACAAAGCGGTTTCTGCGTTCATTAACGATTTCAGCAGCAAGGTTGACGAGTACGAAGATCTACTGAACAACAATCCTATTTGGATACAGAGGACAAAAGGCGTCGGCATCGTTCCGCTCGAGGAGCTAATCGACTTGGGAGTGACCGGGCCGTGCCTACGGGCGGCCGGCCTGAAGACAGACGCCCGCAAGGACGAACCCTACTCGAGCTACGACGAATTCGATTTCGACATTCCACTCCGGACAGAAAACGACGTGTACGCGAGATTTCGAGTGCGGATGGACGAGATGCGGCAAAGCACGCGCATTGTTAAGCAGGCGCTCGAGGGTATGCCGGATGGTCTGTGGGTCGCGAGGGCTCCAGGCGTGGTGCTGCCGGATCGCGAGCAGATGAAGACGCAAATGGAGTCGCTGATCTACCACTTCAAGATCATCACGGAAGGCATCCGGGTTCCGGAAGGCGAGGTGTATCAGGTGGTTGAATCGCCACGGGGCGAACTCGGCTATTATGTGGTGAGCAGCGGCTCGACGCACCCGCACCGGGTATTCATGCGCACGCCGAGCTTCGCTAATCTGCAATCCATTCCTGCGATGATCGAGAACCGGCTATTAGCCGATTCTATTGCTTCGATGGGAAGTATCGACTTGGTTCTGGGAGACGTAGATCGTTAGAACATGACGTTTTCTCCTGCGCTCGAAGAAAAATTCGCACGCCTGTTGACCATTTATCCGAAAGGCCGCACGCGTTCGGCAGTTGTCCCGATGCTGCTTTACGCGCAGGATGAGGTTGGGCATATCTCGCAGGAACTGATTGAAGAGGTGGCCAGGCGCGTGGGCATTGAACCAATGCATGTGGACGAGGTAATCGGCTACTATTCGATGCTCCACCGCAAACCGCTTGGCAAGTATCACGTTCAGGTTTGTACCAATATTTGCTGCATGCTGGTCGGGGGCCAGGAGCTGTATGATTACGCGTCATCGAAACTGGGCGTCGGCAACAAAGGAGTGACGCCCGACGGGTTGATCTCTCTCGAAGAGGTGGAGTGCATGGGGGCGTGCTCATGGGCGCCCGCGATTCAAATCAACTACGATTTCCATCACAACGTAACGAAAGAACGGCTCGACGAATTAATCGAGGATATTCGCCGCGCGCGCTCCGTATAGGACATTTCGTAAGGAATCATGCCACTTTACAACGAACCAAGTCCGCTTGAAGTCAGAGTTATTTCGCAAAGATTCCTGCTACCCAACTCGGCCAGCATCGACACTTATCTCGCGACCGATGGCTACGTTGCCATAAAGAACGCGATGGAAATGAGTCCGGACCAGATTATCGATGAATTGAAAGCATCGAATTTGCGAGGGCGGGGCGGAGCGGGCTTTCCGACCGGGTTGAAGTGGAGCTTTGTCCCGCGTGGCACGGGAAAGCCGGCTTATATCATTTGCAATTCGGACGAAAGTGAGCCGGGGACATGCAAAGACAGGCTGTTGATGGAATATGATCCGCATCAACTGATCGAAGGTATGATGATCGCCGGCTGGACGGTTGGGTCGAACAAGGGATACATCTTCATTCGGGGCGAGTATCGGTACCCGATTGACATCGTCGATAAGGCAATTGGAGAAGCCTACGAGCGCGGCTACCTGGGCGAGAACATTTTTGGCAGCGGCTGGAACTTTGATGTCTACACTCATACCGGCGCGGGCGCCTATGAGTGCGGCGAAGAATCGGCGCTGCTCGAATCTCTCGAAGGTAAGCGGGGGGTGCCGCGGTTGAAGCCGCCATTTCCGGCGGTAGTTGGGGCATGGCAATCGCCTACGGTTTTGAATAATTGCGAGACATTCGCGAGCGTGCCGGCGATATTGCGGATGGGAGGTGGCGATTACGCGGAGCTAGGTACGCCAAGGAACGGCGGCACGAGATTGTTCTGCGTTTCCGGCCACGTCAATAAGCCTGGTGTGTATGAACTGCCGTTAGGATTCAACCTGCTGCGCCTGATCGATGAGGTTTGCGGCGGTATGCGGAACGGCAAAAAACTGAAGGGCGTGATTCCAGGCGGATCTTCTTGTCCGGTCTTGAAGGCAAATGAATGCGATACGCCGATGGATTTCGATTCGATGGCGAAGCTGAAAACGATGGCGGGGTCGGGGGGAGTGGTAGTTTTCGACGAAGATACAAACGTCGTTCAACTTGCAATGCGAACCATCAAGTTTTATCAGCATGAAAGCTGCGGATGGTGCATTCCGTGCCGCGAAGGAACAACGTGGTTGAAACAAGTGCTTACGCGGTTCTATGAAGGCTCAGGCCGTGAGGAAGACATTGATTTAATCGGCGACCTGGCAAAATCGATGTTCGGCCGCACGTTTTGCGCTCTTGGTGACGCGGCGGCGATGCCGACGATGGCGTTCATCGATAAGTTTCGCGATGAATTCGAGGCGTATTTGAAAACAACGCCCGCGCCTTCTTCGGTTCCAGAGCTCGCTCTGGTGTAGGAACCGCACAGAAAGAAAAATGGCAGATCCAGTTACATTCACGATCGATGGGAGGCACCTAGAGGCGGCTCCCGGCACATTGGTCATCAATGCCGCGAAGCAGGCAGGAATTGAGATTCCTTCCTTCTGTTACTACGACGGGCTTTCGCTGCAAGCCGCCTGCCGCATGTGCCTGGTGGAAATCGAGAAGATGCCGAAGCTGCAGCCCGCCTGTACGATGCCGGTGGCCGCAGGCATGGTGGTTCATACGGAATCGGCGCAAATGAAGCAGGCGCGAAAGAGCATACTCGAGTTTCTGCTGACGAATCACCCGCTCGATTGCCCGGTTTGCGATAAAGGCGGCGAGTGCGAGCTGCAAGACATGACGTTCCGTTATGGAGCGGGCGAGAGCCGTTTCGTCGAGATTAAGTATCACGAGGACGAAAAACAGTGGTCTCCAGTTGTTTTCTACGATCCGGCTCGCTGCATTTTGTGTTATCGGTGCGTGCGCATCTGCGGCGAAGGGCTTGGCGTCAATGCGCTCAGCATTGGAAACCGGGGCGTTCACTCCGAGATCATTCCGAATGAGGAAGACCATCTTGCGTGCGATGAATGCGGCGCTTGTATAGACATCTGCCCGGTGGGTGCACTGACGAGCGGCATTTATCGCTATAAGACCCGCCCATGGGAAATGGAGCATGTAGGCACTATCTGCGCGCATTGCTCGGATGGCTGTAAGACCACGCTCGGGGTTCGCAATGGCGAGATAATCCGCGGGAACAATCGCGACCATTCGGGCATTAACGATGAATTCCTGTGTATCAAGGGGCGCTACGGGTTCGACTTCACGCACCATCCGGAACGAATCACCAACCCGCTCGTCCGGCGGAACGGGAAATTGGAAGAAGTTTCGTGGGCGGAGGCGCTCGGAACCGCGGGCGCGAGGCTCGCCGAGGTGAAGGCTCGCAACGGTAAGTTTGGCGTGATCGGGTCGAATCACACGACGAATGAAGAGAATTTCTACTTGCAGAAGTTTGCCCGGCAAGTTCTTGGAACGTCGAACATCGACCACCACCGGACGGGCGATGTTGTCACGCTGATGGATGCGCTTCGAGGGCGAACGGGCGCTCTCGCGACAGTTGCCGATCTTTACACGGCGGAAGCAGCGCTTATCATTGGAGCCGATCTGGCGCAACAACATCCATTGCTCGCGTTTCAGTTGCGCGCCAACTGGCGTCACCATAAAGCTTCGGTGTACGCCGTGGTTCCAGGCCCGGTTCGCGAAGAGCAGTATGCAAAGAAAGTCGTGCGGGCCGCGGAAAGCGAGGAATTTCGAGCGCTTGACACGTTGCGCGACGAATTGAAGCGGTTGCCTGAGCTGGTCGTTATATTTGGCGATACGATCAAGGGCGAAGCCGTACTGCGCCTCGTCGAATTCGGCGATTCGCTGGGCATTCCGGTCAAGTACGTTGTACTCGTCGATTATTCGAATTCCCGCGGCGCGTCCGATATGGGTTTGCTTCCCGATCTTCTGCCGGGTTATCGAGGCGTTCGCGATGCCGGCCTCGAGCCCGGACTCGCATATGACGAGATTCTGAACGCGCTGGACTTGGACGTGCTCTGGGTAGTTGGCGCGAATCCGTTAGGGCGGCAGGATTTCGCGGCGCGGAACGCGTTTGTCGTAGTACAGGACCTCTTCCTGACAGAAACCGCGCGTCGTGCCGACGTCTTTTTCCCGGCGGCATCGGCATACGAAAAGAAAGGCACAGTGACGAATGTATGCGGGGAAGTGCAGCGCCTCCGGCCCGCGGCGAGGACGATGGGTCCAAAACCGGATCTTGAAATTATCGGACTGCTCTCGCGAGAATTGAAGGCCGCGATCGGCATCTGGAAGGCGGAAAGCGTGTTCAGCGAGATCCGAACGCAGGTTCCTGGCTACAATATTCCGCTTGCCATTATCGAAACGGGCGGTGCGGCGGCTACTACGCCTGCGAACGGACCGATCCCTTTTACCTCCAGACCCGATCTGGTGTGGTCGGCGAGGAACAACCTATTTCACTCGGGCACGCTCGGACGGTTCTCGAAGACCCTCAACGCGGTGCTGGAAGCGCCGGGCACACTTTTTGGCGAGCAGGTACATGAGCCGGCACACGAAATGGCTGCAAGGGATCGATGACCTTCATTGTCATAAGTCTCATCAAGATCGCTCTCGTCATGGCTTTCTTCATGACGACGCTCGCATACCTGCAGTGGATTGAACGAAAAGTACTCTCACACATTCAACTCCGGGTTGGACCAAGGCGAGTCGGCCCACATGGATTGCTGCAGCCACTGGCCGATGTCGTCAAGCTTCTGACGAAAGAAGATTTAATGCCATCGCACGCGAACCGGTTTTTTTACCTGCTGGCTCCGGCCATCGCCATTACACTTTGTTTGCTTTCAATCGCTGTGATTCCGTTCGGTCCGGAAATCGATGTTTTCGGATATCGCACGGAGATGCAGATTACGGACTTGAACATCGGCATTCTGTTTGTTCTCGCGATTACTTCAGTGGGCGTCTACGGCATCGCTCTTGGCGGATGGGCGTCGAACAACAAATATTCCTTACTGGGCGGTCTGCGCAGCTCGGCACAAATGGTGAGTTATGAGCTGCCGATGTCGCTGGCGATCGTGGCTCCGCTGCTGCTGCTGAATTCCCTTAGCTTCCGGGAGATGGTTGTGAATCAGGGCGGCTACTCTTTTGGATTCCTTCCGAGGTGGAGCGTCTTCCAAGGTCCGTGGCCGCAGATCTTCGGATTCATCATTTATTTGATTGCGGCGTTCGCTGAAACCAATCGAATTCCATTCGATCTGGCGGAAGCTGAAAACGAACTGGTAGGGGGTTATCACACCGAGTACAGCAGCATGAAATTCGCTTCCTTTTTCATGGCCGAATACGCGAATATGACGACCGCTTGCTGCATCGCCACTTTGTTGTTTCTGGGCGGATGGCAGCCCCTGTTTCCTGCTCCGTACTCGAACTTTGTTCCAGTTGTCGTTTTTCTCGCTGCTGCCGCGGTGTGCTTCATTCACGGCTTGCAACCCGCGCGCAAGAACGACAACATTACGCTTCCGATTGTTGGCGTCGCGGCGCTCATTCTTGCGGCGCTCTTTTTTGTGCCAGTACTGAACACGATACTCATTCCTGTTTTCTGGTTTGCGGGCAAAGTGGGACTGCTTCTGTTTGTCTTCATCTGGGTGCGCGGTACGCTTCCGCGTTTCCGCTACGACCAATTGATGCGTTTCACCTGGACTTTCCTGTTTCCCGCCGCGTTGATCAATTTGCTGGTGACCGGGCTTCTGGTTGCGACTGTGAGCCGCTGACGGAGATCGACATGGATACGGTCCTCTTTTTTATCTTTGCCATTTTCTCTGTTGTGTGCGGTTTGAACCTCGTGCTGCAGAAGCATCCGATTTCGAGCGCCTTGTCGCTGATCGGAGTGATGGGTTCGCTGGCGGTTCTCTACCTGCTGCTGGGAGCCGAGTTTTTGGCAGCAGCGCAGCTCATTGTGTACGCCGGCGCCATCATGGTGCTGTTTGTGTTCGTCATCATGCTTCTGAATGCAGGGGCTGAGAAGCCGAGCGACAAATCGTGGTTCGCACAGATTGCGGGTTTGCCTCTTCTGCTGGCTTTCGTCGTCATGATGGGTTTTGTGATTACAGCGTTTCTGCGCCCTCTGCGAGTGGTCCACTTCGGGTCGTGGGTAGGAGGCTCGGCGCTGGGGATTGGCCGGGTGCTCTTCACTCAATACTTGCTTCCGTTCGAGGTTACGTCCGTTCTTATTCTGATTGCCATTGTCGGCGCAATCGTTCTGGCGAGAAAGGAGATCGATTAGACGTGGCTCACGTTCCTCTTTCCTGGTATCTGATTCTCAGCTCGATCCTGTTCGTTTTGGGTGTTGCGGGCTTCATCTATCGGAAGAACATCATCACGGCGTACATGTCGATCGAGCTTATGCTCAACGCAGTGAACCTATCGTTTGTGAGCTTCTCGTATCAGTTGCGGCGGGTTGACGGACATATCTACGCATTTTTCGTCATGGTGGTGGCGGCGGCCGAAGCAGTTGTCGGCCTAGCGATCATTTTGACCGTATTCAAGAATCGCTCGACGCTTCAAATCGACGAAATCGATTCGATGAAGCTGTAGCTCGTCTATCACATGAATCTCTGGCTAATACTGCTGTTTCCGCTTCTCGGGTTTTTGATCAACGGACTGTTTGGCCGGCGCCTCGCGAAAGCGGCAGTGAATGTGATTGCCGTAGGCTCAGTGGCAGCATCGCTGGCCTATGTGATTTGGGCTCTTGCCGCTCTTTATCCCATGGCCACGCCGCATTCGGAAGCTTATTTTTCGTGGATTCGGAGCGCGAATTTTCGTATTGACTTCGATCTGACGGTCGACCGCCTATCGGCTGTGATGCTGCTAATTGTCACGGGAGTTGGCCTCATCATTCACATTTATTCGATCGGCTACATGGAGCACGAAGAAGGATACGCGCGCTTCTTCTGTTACATGAACCTGTTCATGTTTTTCATGCTCACTCTGGTTCTCGCCTCCAACTTCCTGCTGATGTTTGTTGGCTGGGAAGGGGTGGGGCTGTGCAGCTATCTGCTGATTGGCTTTTATTTCCTCGAGAATTTTGCGAACGACGCGGGCAAGAAGGCTTTTGTGGTGACTCGGATTGGGGACTTTGGCTTCCTGCTGGGCATGCTGCTTCTGGTAGTGACGTTCCATACGCTCGATTTCAGCCGGCTTGCGAACGCTGTTGCGTTACTTGGGACGGAGACTCATGCCGGCGTATTGACTGCGATTACTCTGCTGCTGTTTGCGGGCGCAGTGGGGAAGTCGGCACAATTTCCGCTGTACGTCTGGCTGCCTGACGCGATGGCCGGCCCAACTCCGGTTTCCGCCTTAATTCACGCGGCCACGATGGTGACGGCGGGTGTTTACATGGTGGCGCGGGCCTCATTTCTATACGGCCACACGCCTATCAGTTTGCACTTGGTGGCTCTGATCGGATTGTTCACGGCTGCGTTTGCCGCGACCATCGCCGTGGCACAGAACGACATCAAGAAAGTTTTCGCTTACTCGACTGTGTCCCAGCTTGGTTACATGTTTCTCGGGCTCGGTGTGGGCGCTTACTCGACGGGCATCTTTCATATCATGACGCACGCCTTCTTTAAGGCTCTGCTATTCCTGGGCGCGGGCAGCGTGATTCATTCGCTTTCCGGTGAACAGGATTTGAGGCACATGGGAGGTCTGCGGAAAGCGATGCCTATTACGTTCATCACGCTGCTGGCGGCAAGCCTGGCCATTTCGGGCATTCCTCCCTTCGCGGGCTTTTTCAGTAAGGATGCGATATTACTTGCCGCCTACCAATATTCTCCCTGGATGTATTGGGTGGGCGTGATAACGGCCGGTCTGACCGCGTTTTATATATTTCGCGCGTTCTTTCTGGCTTTCGTGGGCGAATACCGGGGCCATCATCATCCGCATGAATCGCCTGCCGTGATGACACTTCCACTGATTGTGCTGGCGTTGCTTTCGACCGGAGGCGGCTTTCTCGACGTCACTAAATGGTTGGAGCCGATGTACCCTCACATCGAAGGCGAGAACGTGAGACTCATGATGTTCTCCGTTCTGGCAGGGGTGATTGGCATTGGCATCGCGGCGTTCATGTATTGGATCAGGCCCGCGATTGCCCAAGCGATGGCCGAGGGCCCGCTCTATCGCTTGATCTACAACAAGTATTACGTCGATGAAATTTACGCAGCACTGATCACGAAGCCGGTTGAATTGTTTTCCCGATTCGTCCTCTGGAAAGGCGTCGACGATGTCGTCATCGACGGAGCCGTGGATGGCGGTGGCCGCCGCATCCGGGGAGTGGGCGCGATCTTTCGACGAATGCAATCCGGAGAAATTCGGAATTACGCGACCTGGGTGGTGATGGGATCCATCATTCTACTGGTGATTCTCGGTCTGGCAGGGAGTGGCAGATGAATTTTCTCCTGATTACGCTTGCGTTGCCGCTTGCCGGGTTTTTTGCCATTCAGCTTCTGCCGCAAGATAGCAAGGCCTCGTGGCCAATGGCGCTCTTGTTCTCGGCGGCGGCTTTTCTTTTTTCGCTTGGGCTGATCGGTCCGGTTGTATCGGCTCCCACTCAACAGAGTTCCTCGATCGACGCAGTTTGGGTCGATTCGCTGAATATCCATTTCCACCTCGCCGTCGATGGGCTCAACTTGTGGCTGATTTTGCTGACGACCCTGTTGCTTCTCATTGGGATCTGGGTTGCCGACTCCTTGATCAAGGAGCGCAATAAGAACTTTTACGGTCTACTGCTGCTGTTCGAGTTTGGTCTGATCGGAGTTTTTTCGGCGGCCGACTTATTTGTGTTCTATGTGTTCTGGGAAGTGGCGCTTGTGCCGATGTATTTCATGGTTGGCGGCTGGGGCGGCTCCCGGCGCATGTACGCGGCGGTCAAGTTCTTCGTATACACATTTGCCGGTTCGGTGCTGATGCTTACCGGCATCATCTATCTCGGGACTAAAGCGGGCACGTTCGATTACGCGCAGGTGTTGGCGGCGCTCAATAGCGGAACAGTAGCATTGAGCGCACAGGAACAGCTTCTCTTGTTTCTCGCCTTTTTCGCGGCGTTCGCGATCAAGGTCCCGATTTTTCCGTTGCATACTTGGCTACCAGTTACATATTCGGAAGCGCCTGCTACGGCCACGTTTCTAATCGCTGCCGTCATGTCGAAGATGGGCGCGTATGGGTTAATCCGCTATTGCCTTCCGTTGTTTCCGATGGGCGCGCATCGCTCGTCGGGCTGGATCGCAGTTCTAGCCATCATTGGGATCATCTATGGCGCTTTGCTCGCCACAGTGCAAGTGAATCTAAAGAAGTTAATTGCTTACTCATCGGTTAGTCATCTCGGATTCATTGTGCTCGGTATCTTCTCGTTTCAACAGTTCGGTGCGGATGGCGCAGTATTTCAGATGCTCGCGCACGGGCTTTCGACCGGAGCTTTGTTCGTTCTTGCCGGCTATCTTGAAAAACGCGGCCAATCGACTGCCATCGAGGACTATGGCGGAGTTGCGGTTGCCGCGCCTGGTCTCGCGACAGCATTCATGATCGCCATGCTTGCCAGCATCGGACTTCCAATGCTGTGCAATTTCATTGGCGAGTACCTGATTCTGCAAGGCGCCGCATACGCCAACTTTACGTGGGCAGTTTGGGCAGCAGTGGGCGTCATCCTCTCCGCGGTGTACATGCTGTGGATGTATCAGCGCACGTTTCTGGGCAAGCCCGACGCCGAAGTCAGCAGGTTCGCCGATCTTGGTGCGAAGGAATGGGTGCCCGTGATCCCCATGATTGTGATGATGGTTTGGCTCGGCTGCTATACACTGCCATTCTTGAGGCCGATTTCAGCGGCAAATCAGCAATTGCTGGAGCAATCGAAGATGAATTTGGAGCTCAGGGTTCGCAATAATCGCCCAGTGAACCCAGAGAACGCAGACGGCAAGACCGTCCGCGCCACCCAGGTGACCGCGGTCTTTGTGGAGACCAGCCATGCCCGGTAACTATCTGCCGCATGCCGCCGATTACGTACGCATTCTGCCGGAGATTATTCTTTGCATCTTTGGCATCGTTCTGATGGTGCTTGAGGCCGTTACGTCGGAGCAGCAGAAGGCGGCACTGGGCACTTTCTCGCTGGTTGGCATTCTCGCCGCGTTTTTCGGGAATCTGTACGCTTATGCGTCGGCGGGCGAAGCGTTCCATAGCATGATTATCGTCGATGGCTTCGGAACGTTCTTCCGCGGACTGGTTTTGGTCGCCGGCTTTCTGTGTACTCTCGCTTCATTTGGCTATCTTCGCCGCGAGCGCGCCGAAACCGGCGAATATTATGCGCTCATCCTGTTTTCGATGATCGGCCAGTGCATATTATCGACGGCGAACGACCTCATTATGGTTTTCATCGGTCTGGAGATTTCGTCGATTGCCACGTATATTCTGGCTGGCTTTCTGCGCAACGACCGCCGCAACAATGAATCGGCTTTGAAGTACTTTCTTCTGGGCTCTTTCGCGACGGCTTTTCTGCTGTATGGAATTGCGTGGGTCTATGGGACAACAGGGACGACGAACCTTGACGAACTCCGCCGCATTATCGGCGATCCATCACTTGCGCCATCTCCGGTCGTGGCCGGGGTTGCGGCAGCGCTGATACTGGTTGGCTTCGCCTTCAAAGTTTCCGCGGCGCCGTTTCAAATCTGGGCTCCGGACGTTTATCAGGGTGCGTCGAGTCCGGTCACCGCTTTCATGTCGGTCTGCCCTAAGGCCGCGGCGTTCGCCATTTTTCTGCGCGTGTTTATCACCGCATTCGGTTCCCTTAGCGCACGGTGGGCGCCACTGTTGTGGGCGATCGCGCTTCTCTCGATGATTGTCGGCAACTTCGCTGCACTCACGCAATCGAACGTGAAGCGCCTCCTCGCGTATAGCTCGATTGCGCACGCCGGCTATATTCTGGTGGCGTTTGTAGCCAACTCACAGCTTGGGATCGCGGCTGTTATGTTTTATCTCGCCTCGTACGCGCTGATGAACATCGGCGCATTTGCAGTGATTAGCCACGTTTGTTCGAAGCATGAACGTTATGTGAAAATCGATGATCTGGCAGGCCTCGCGCGACGCGAGCCTGCTACAGCGGCGCTTCTTGCCATTTTCGTTTTCTCGCTGATCGGCGTGCCGCTAACGGGGGGATTTTTCGCGAAATTCTACGTGTTTCGTGCGGCGCTCGATTCTCATCTGGTGTGGCTGACGGTTCTCGGTTTAGCCAACAGCGCGATTGCCGCTTACTATTACCTGAAGATTGTCGTTGCGATGTATATGCAGGAACCGGGCGAAGCGGCGGCTCAGCTCGGACCGCTGTCGCCAGGCACGCGCATCGCTATCTGGACTTCAGCTCTCGGAACGCTGGCGTTGGGTATCTTTCCGTCTCTGCTGTTGCCGTTTGTTTCGCAATCGGCGGTGAGTCTGGGACGCTGACAGTTCCGCGTGGCAGACCCCGAGTGTCAACTAATTTATTGTTTTCGTCGAAATTAGCAGGATATACTTACCGGTAATCTTCACAGCGAGTCGTTTCGTCTGTGCATGCCAAGGTAACGGCAGCGTGCGTGGTGTGCGCTCTGCCTCATGGATGTTCATGGTAAGTAAACTTTAGCGAGGAAACCTCGTGTCTATCACCAAACGATCTGTTGCGGAATTTATCGGTACCTTCTGGCTGGTATTCGGGGGATGCGGCAGTGCCGTCCTAGCGGCAGCATTCCCGAATCTAGGCATTGGTTTCGTGGGCGTGGCGTTGGCCTTTGGCCTTACGCTGCTGACAATGTGCTACGCGATCGGACACATCTCCGGTTGCCATATCAACCCTGCCGTATCGGTTGGCCTGGCTGTTGCCAAACGATTTCCTGTGGCGGAACTGCCGGTTTATATGGTGGCCCAGGTGCTTGGCGGCTTGGCCGGAGCAGGCGTTCTGTATGTGATTGCAAGCGGGAAGCCGGGCTTTCAATTGGCGGCTGGATTTGCATCGAACGGATTTGGCGCTCACTCTCCAGGCGGCTATTCGATGGGCGCGTGCCTGGTTGCCGAGATGGTGCTTACGTTCATGTTCTTGATGATCATTCTGGGTGCGACGGACAAACGCGTGCCCGCAGGGTTCGCTCCCATCGCGATTGGCCTGGGCCTGACGTTGATTCACTTGATCAGCATTCCCGTGACGAACACCTCAGTGAATCCGGCTCGAAGCACGGGACCGGCGGTTTTCGTCGGAGGTTGGGCTACGCAACAGCTTTGGCTGTTCTGGGTTGCGCCGATCGTAGGAGCCGCGGTTGCCGGAGTCCTTTATCCCTGGCTATCGCGAGAAACTGTTCTGGAAGAAGAGCCAGTGGTCAAGGCAACTGCTGCGTCGGCCTAGGCGTGAAGGCCGGGCGGGCCCGTCCCTACAGGACTGTACACCGGTGCTTACGCTTCCGGCTCCTTAGCGAGAGAATTATCGTTTGCACATCGCTGGGTAGTTTTTCTTGAGCTCGCTCAGCTTCGGCAAGTCGTTGTACATCACATACGGGTACATTGGATTCCGCTCAACGAAATGCTGATGATACGCTTCGGCGGGATAAAAGGCCTTTAGCGGGACGACTTGCGTCACAATCGGGTGCGAGAAGACGTGTGCCTGGTCGAGTTGGGCAATGTAGGCTTGCGCCACTTTTTTCTGGTCGTCGCTGGCATAGAAAATCACGGAGCGATACTGCGTGCCGGTATCCGGACCTTGCCGGTTCAGCTCCGTCGGATCGTGCGCGACAGAGAAGAATACTTTCAGTAACTGCCCGTACGTGATCTGAGTGGGGTCGTAAGTTACTCTGACGGATTCGGCGTGTCCGGTGTCGCCATTGCTTACCAATTCGTAGTGAGCGGTTTTGGCTTCGCCGCCGCTGAAGCCGGAAACGGCGCTCTGTACACCCTTCAGGTGCTCGAACACGGCTTCAACTCCCCAGAAGCACCCTCCGGCAAACACGGCCGTTTGTGGACCTACCGCCTGGGCTGCGGGAATATCGAGCGCGGCATCCGGGAAGGATTTCAAATTTTTGGCGGAAAGCATAATGGTGGCTACCGTTGCGATAAAGAGAACGGGAAGCAATCTGACTGGTCTGTACATGGAGTCCTCACGACGGAAAAGAGCGGTCCTGCTTTCTATTTCGCCGGAGCCCGCCATCTGGTTAGATACTACACCTGAAAAAAACCTAGAGGGTTTGGAGATCGCGGAAGCTGGGCAGCCCGGGTAGGCCTGTGGCCGATTTGACGGCTCTTATGACGGCTTGGGCTACAACTTCGGCGGCGACGGCTCCAATTAGACTGGCCTCTACTTTTTCCGAGCTCGCGCCCGTACAGGCGGCAAAGATTGTATCGCCATCGAATGAGGTGTGCACCGGCCGGATTGTGCGAGCCAGGCCATCATGAGCCATTTGGGCGATTTTGGTGGCTTGCGTCTTTGAAAACGCGGCATTTGTCGCGACGATTCCGAGGGTCGAGTTTGTTCCGGCTTGCGCGCGAATGCCGTGACCAGCCATGAGCTGCGCCATCGCATTCGCAAATCCTTTCCCGTCCGCTGTCCTCGCGCCCGCGATGATGGCACCGGTACTCGGATCGAAGATGTCTCCCACGGCATTCAAGGCGACGATGGCGGCGACGATCACGCCTGTGTCGCCAACGGTGACGCTAGACGTACCGATGCCAGATTTCATGGCGCGCTTCATTCCCAAAAGCTTGCCAATGGTCGCGCCTGCTCCTGCACCCACGCACCCTTCGGCTACAACTTCAGTCGATGCAGCGCGGCACGCTTGATAACCAGCTTCGGCATCGGGCCTGATCTTCGCATTGCCGACACCCAGATCGAAGAGAATGGCGGCCGGAACAATGGGGACCACGATGGAGCCCATATGGAAGCCCATTCCTTGCTCTTCGAGAAACCGCATGGCGCCAGTGGCGGTATCGAGGCCGAAAGCGCTGCCGCCCGAAAGCATGATGGCATTGACTTTTTGGACCGTGTTGACCGGCTTCAACAGGTCCGTTTCACGCGTACCAGGAGCGGAACCCCGAACATCCACGCCAGCCGTCGCACCACCTTCAAAGATGACGGCGGTGCAACCCGTCGGACGCCGTTTGTCTGTAAAATGCCCAACTCGAACTCCAGCAACATCAGTGATGCCATTGCCTTCGTGCACACCGTCTGTGGATTCAGCGTTCACTAGCGCGTTGATTCCACTGGCCAGCAGCGCGGTACCCTGTAGAAACGTGCGACGCTTCGACTGGGAATCGGTTTCGGGGGCAGACATGAACAAGCGAACCCAACCTTCATGATAGACGTATATGGGCAGTTCAGTCCCGCAGGCAAGCGACACTGAGGCAGTGCCTCGTGAGCTGTCGCTTCGTTGGGTGGCGGTTTCCGTTTTCATCGCCTCTTCCACTCTGAATTTTTTAGACCGGCAGCTATTGAATACGCTCGCCCCGCTCATCCTGACGGAGTTCCACCTCAGCCAAACCGGCTTCGGCTTTATCGTTTCGATATTTTCATTTGCCTATGCCGCGAGCTCGCTTGGGGTGGGCTGGCTGCTTGACAAACTTGGCGTGAATCGGGCCATGTCGCTGGCCGTCGCGTGGTGGTCGCTGGCGGCAACGGCCACCGCCTTTATCCGTAGCTTCGGGGGCCTTGCGGTTTGCCGCGCGTGCCTAGGAGTTGGAGAATCGGCCGGAGTTCCTGCGGTCGGAAAGGTGAATGGCGTCTATTTAAAGCCTGAAGAGCGCGCTCTCGGAGCCGCGCTCAACCAGGTTGGCATCAGCCTGGGACTCGCGGCAGCGCCGTTGTTTATTGGGCTGGCGATCCATTACTCGTGGCGGGCGCCATTCACGCTAGTTGGCATGCTGGGATTCGTCTGGATTCCGGTGTGGTTGTTCGTCAACCGACGTATCCGGCCCAGCTTCGAGACTTTTTCGCCTGACGAAGCAGAATCATCGCGCCCGGATCTAGGCATGCTGCTTGACAAAAGCCTTCTGGCTCTCGTTCTGTCGAATATTTTGTGGATGGGCGGTTATTCGCTGTGGTCCAACTGGACCACACTCTACCTGGTCCATGTCCATGGCATCACGCTCGTAGAGTCGGCGCGATATGTTTGGATTCCGCCGCTGGTTTCGAATTTTGGCGGATTCTTCGGCGGCTGGCTGTCGAAGCGCTCGATGGAGCGCGGTGTTCCACCGGTTGCCGCAAGGCGGAAGGCGGTGTGGTGGAGCGCTGGCGGCTACCTTCTAACGTTGCTTTTGCCGTTTGCGCCTTCAGCGGGAACAGCGACGGCGCTCATTTCCGTCAGCTTCTTTTTCGCGCTTGCTGGCAGTGTAAATATTTACGCGATTCCGATTGACTTGTTCGGCGCGGCACGCTCAGGGTTAGGTATTGGGGCGTTAGTGTTCGCGTACGGTTTTCTACAGACGTTGATTTCCCCAGTTATCGGGTATCTCTCCGATCATGGTCTATACACTCAGGTTGTGTGGTTGGTTGTGGTTCCGGCTGTGCTTGGCGCCGCTGCGCTTCAGCCAGTTCGCGAGGCGAATGCCGTCAGAAATGAAGGACGAGTTCGGTGAACCGCTCCACTCTTAACAAGCGGGGGTGGGAAGCGGGCACGTCCTCGTGTTCCAAGCTCCACGTTCTGGGATGTGGGACGTAAACGGCGCTGAGACCAGCCGCAAGCGCCGGGTTGATGTCCGACTTTGGTGAATTACCGATCATCCATGTCCGCTCGATAAGACAGTCACGTTCCTGGGCTAGGTTTCGATAGGCTTGCTCGTTCTTCTCCTTCACAATGGCGATGTGCTGGAAGAAACGGCCCAGGCCTGACCGCTCCACTTTGATTCGCTGCTCATCGAGGTCGCCCTTTGTGAACAGCAACAGCTCGTGCCGGGCATGAAGGTGAGCAAGCGTTTCCTCGACGCCGGGAATCAGCTCGAGCGGGCGCTCCCGTATTTGATAGGCGAACTCCTTCACCGCTTCGAGATCACGATCGGAGACGTCCCGCTCGGTCAAATGTTCGAAGCATTGCGCGAGATTCCGTGCGAAATTGTTCGATCCGTAGCCGTACGTCTTTGCATTGACCATCTCGATCTCATCGAGGACGGCACGCACCTGTTCCGGGGAAAGGGAGGAGTGAGCCAGGTAATCGCAGAACTGGTCGAATGCCTCTTCAAAATATATGTTGTTTTCCCAGAGTGTGTCGTCTGCGTCAAAGATGAGGTGCTTCCTCACGCCGCGCTACGCCCCTTCGTTGTAGTGTTTTGCATGTCCGTTTCGCGGCCCTACGCGCTTTGCCAGGGCGATTCGTTCGCGCTTGTGAATGTAACCTGGCAGGCTCTGAATCAAATATACTAACCGTTCCTTTTCCGAACGCATGACGAGAAGCGCCTGGCGGTAGTCGAGATCGTCGATTGCCTGCGCCAGTTGAAAGCTGAGCTGCGGCTCGCCGATTCGGGGAGTTTCCGCGGGCGTTTCGGTCTCGGCAACGCGCAGCCGGTCGTATTCGGCAATGGCCTGCTGCTGTAGGGCCGGGGGGGCGGGACTTGCATCGTCGTCATTGAAGAATTCGACTTCAGCTTGAAGATACGTTTTCTCTTCGTCCAACGAAATGATTTGAAACCGCCTTCTGCCAACCGCAATCAGGTCGAGCCGCCCATCGGGGTAGCGTCGCACCACCCGCTCGACGGTCGCAGTGCAGCCGACGTTTACCAAGCCGCCATCCTTGGCAAGCACCACGCCGAATTCGCCTCTTTCAGGAATCAGCCGCCCCATCATCTCTTTGTAGCGATCTTCGAAGATATGCAGAGGCAGCGGCGTGGTTGGGAGAAGGACCAGTGAAAGAGGAAAGAGCGGCAGGAGTTGCCCCGGCATGCTTCCATTATCGGCTTCGGGGCGTCAGAGGGCGGAGAGTTCCTGAAAGGCTTACCTGAAGGTATACTAGTTTGCGGAAAGGGCTCGGCTATTGGCTATTTGCGGCCGCCCGGCGCGTGCCGTGCACTGCTGAAGCCGGTGAATTACACTTGTCCGTCCGATGCTCTTGAAATTGAAGCGCACCCCCGGCCTGTACCTGGTGGGTTTCATGGCCGCCGGCAAATCGACTGTGGGGCGTGCCTTGGCCCATGAGCTGGGGTGGTCCTTTTTCGACGTCGATATCGAAATCGAGAGAAAACAGGGAGCTTCTATTCCGGAGATTTTCCTAAAGCAGGGAGAGGCGGCGTTTCGAGACCTGGAGACCGAAGCGATCCGGCATCATGTGCATGTGATCCAATCCGGGACTCCGGGTGTGGTGGCTCTCGGCGGAGGCGCATTTGTTCAACCGCGCAATTGGGAGATCCTCGAAAACAACGGAGTAACTATCTGGCTCGACTGCCCCTTCGACATCGTATGCCAACGGATGAATGGCGGCGAGGGACGGCCTCTGGCTGCGGACAAGAGCCAACTGGCAGAGCTTTTTGAAGACCGCCGTCCGTTATACAGCCGCGCCGATTTCCGGCTCGAGATCGTGGACGATGACGTCGCCATGATCGTACGCAGAATTCTCGGACTGCCGATCTTTTAACCTTTGTGTCAACCCGATCCCGCAAGCTGAAGGCAGACGCCATCGACATATTTCGTGCGGGACTTAGGGCCGCGAATGTAACGGAAGCCGTGAAGCGCAATTTGAAACTCGCGCGCGGGAGCTTGCGAGCCGGAGAGGAAACACTCGCGCTCGGCAATTTCGATCGCATTTACATGGTTGGAGCCGGCAAGGCTTGCACGGCGATGGCGTACGCCGTGGAAGAAATTGTGGGGACCGACAGGATTGCGGGCGGCGTCATCAATGTGAAGCACGGGCATACGAAACCCAAGCCCAAGCGCATCAAAGTGTACGAGTGCGGCCATCCTGTTCCCGATGAGCAAGGAGAACAGGGCGCCCGTGAAATGGAGGAGCTTCTTCGAGGGCTCAATCGGCGAGACCTGGTTTTTGTTCTTATCTCGGGCGGCGCTTCCGCTCTTCTTCCCGCGCCTGCTCCACCGGTTACGCTGGCTGCGAAGCAGAAGGTGACGAATCAATTGCTGAAATGCGGCGCCGATATTTTCGAGCTGAACGCAGTCCGCAAGCACTTATCTCTGCTGAAGGGCGGACAGCTTGCGTCTCTGGCGTACCCGGCGACGGTTGTTTCGCTGATTCTATCGGACGTGATCGGCGATCCATTGGATGTGATTGGTTCAGGTCCAACAGCGCCTGACAACAGCACGTTTGGCGATGCACTGCGCGTGCTGTCTAAGTTTCAGTTGACGAAGAGCGTTCCTCGAAGCGTGATGGCGAGGCTGGAAGAGGGCGCCGCTGGGCGAGTTCCAGAAACGCCGAAGGCGGGAGACAGAATCTTCGAAAACGTTCACAACGTTCTGGTAGGCAGCAACCGGCTGGCTCTTCAAGCTGCTGCACGGGAGGCTAAGCGGCTCGGCTATCACACGTTGATACTGTCGAGCTCGATTCAAGGGGAGACGCGTGAAGCTGCCAGAACTCACGCCGAGATTCTTCGCGAGATCATCTCGAGCGATGGCCTGATAAGCCGCCCCGCGTGCCTGCTTTCCGGCGGTGAGACGATTGTCACCGTCAGGGGAACAGGGAAGGGGGGACGGAATCAGGAGTTTGCGCTGGCCTCCGCCATCTATCTCTCGAACGAGGAGAACTGGGCTGTATTGAGCGCGGGAACAGACGGAACCGACGGCCCTACGGATGCGGCGGGGGCTTTTGCGGATGTTTCGACCGTGAGGCGCGCAGCTCGACTGGGCATTTCTGCCGATCGACATTTGATTGAAAACAATGCTTACCCGTTCTTCGACAGCACGGGCGATCTCATCAAAACCGGACCTACGGGTACCAACGTCATGGATTTGCGTGTGTTGTTGGCCGGTTAGCCTGAAGGCCGGGCAGGTCCGGCCCTACAAAAGTTATGCGACGGCCACGGTTTCGGCGAGGCGCGCCTGTTTCCACAAACTCATGTAGGGTTCGAGATCCTGCATCATTTGAGCGAACTGCGCGGTTGATAGCGACTGAGCTCCATCGCTCATCGCCTTTTCGGGGCAGGGATGGCACTCGACAAGCAGACCATCGGCTCCGATTGCGACGCCGGCGCGGCAAAGAGGCGGCACCAGGGTTCGCTTGCCCGTCGCATGGCTGGGATCGAGAATTACCGGCAAATGAGAGAGTTCGTTGAGTAGAGCGATGGCGGCGATATCGCAGGTATTTCTCGTCGCGGTTTCAAAGGTTCGAATGCCTCGCTCGCACAGGATGACGTTGGGATTTCCGTGCGCGACGATGTATTCCGCCGACATCAACAGTTCTTTTATTGTCGAGCTCAGGCCGCGTTTCAGCATGATTGGTTTTCCGGCTTTGCCAAGCGACTTCAGCAGAGCGAAATTCTGCATGTTACGCGCGCCGATCTGTAAAATATCCGCGTATTCGGCCACCATCGGAACATCGCTGTCGCTCATCACCTCAGTGATGATGCCGAGGCCCGTCTGATGCTTCGCTTTTTGAAGCAATTTCAACCCTTCCTCTTCGAGACCTTGGAAATCGTAGGGCGAGGTTCGCGGTTTGAAGGCTCCGCCACGAAGAAATTTGGCTCCGGCGCGAACAACGGCGTGGGCGGTATCGAGAATTTGCCGCTCGCTTTCCACCGCGCAGGGCCCCGCCATTACGATGAATTCATCCCCGCCTATATCGACGCCATTAATGCAAAACACCGATTTTCCTGGCCGGAACTCACGGCTCACAAACTTATAAGGCGCGGAAATACGCACCGCTTTCTCGACCTGAGGCATTGCTTCGAGGGATTCCAGACAGGGCGTGACATCGCCGACGCCAACCACGCCGATTACGACGCGCTCCTCTCCTTCAATCGAATGAACCTTATAGCCAAATTCACGGATACGATTGCAAACCGCCTCAATTTCCGCTTTTGTGGCGTGTAACTTCATCGAGATAATCATGTCGTCCGTCCAAGATTTTTATTCAAATTCGCACTTGCAAATCAAAAAGGCCCGCTCTCTTTCGAGCGGGCCTTTAAAAACTCTAACCAGTTAATTAACCTGGTTCAGCTCTACACGGACACCACCCGGATCGATCCCGGAGGATACCAAAATCGAAACGAGTAAAAGTAAGATGTGGCCGCTGCCATTAAACACAGATTATATCCAGTGGAACGTTCGATTCGCAAGCTGAATCGGAGGAAGCACTCTACACTTTCTGGTGGTGTTTCGCGGTTTTCGGTTATGCTTAGAACAAGCAAAAGGCGCTGAACCCGCCGCATGAACACGGTACGAGTCGCACACATCATGCCGTTCGCGAATATCGGAGGGACGGAGAAAGCAACTCTCCGGCTGGCGGAAGCGGCCTCCCATTGCGGGTTCGAGAATTTGATCTACTGTCCCCGCGAAGCAGAGGAGCTCAAAAACTTTTATCATGAGCACTGCTTTTCGATGGCATCTTACGATCAAGTTGAGCCAAGCTACCACCATCCGATGCCGTACCTGCGGGCCGCGCAATCGCTAGGTCAGGACATGAAACGTCATCATGTACGGATCGTCCACTGCGCCGACATTCTGGGCGCTCACTACGCCGCGCTGGCGGGACGGCTTGCCGGCGCATTTGTAGTCTGCCACGTGCGCTGCCAGCATCCAACGATTACGCGGCGCGACCAGACCTTCCTTTATCCGGTACAGAGGTTCGTGTTCGTTTCAAAAAACACATGGGACGTATTCGGAATGCACGTGCCCAAAGAAAAGGGTGAGGTGCTGTACGATGGCGTGCCGGAGATGTGCATAGACGCATCGCCAACCGAAGCTCGAGCGGCCTATGGTCTCGAAGCGGACGTTCCGGTCATCGGAATGGCTTCGCGAATACATCCGGGGAAGGATTTCGAGAGTTTGATCGCGGCGGCGAAAATTGTTGCCGAATCATTTCCATCCTGCCGGTATCTGCTGGTTGGAGATTATGAGCAGAATCCGGTGCATCGCGAGCACTTCTTACATCTGCAATCGCTGCTACGCGAGGCCGGACTGGCCGAGCGATTCGTGTTTGCCGGTTTCGAATCCGATATCTCGCGATTCTTCGCTGCGATTAACATTTTCGTGCTGTCCAGCCATGCAGAGGGCCTGCCGCTTGTGATTTTGGAAGCGATGGCGTGCGGCAAACCTGTTGTGGCGACTGATGTGGGAGGCGTGAAGGAGATTGTGGAGGACCAACGAACGGGCTTGTTGGTACCTGAAAAGTCGCCCGAAAGTCTCGCGAAAGCGCTGTTATCGTTGCTTTCGAGCGAGGGCAAGGCCGGCGACATCTCGCGCGCTGGGCGCGAATTTGTGTTGAGAAATTTTGGAGAGGGGAGCTTTCAGAAGAGGGTGCGCGATCTATATTGCTCAATCGCAAAGCAACAGGGATATGAGAGCGATCGCGCTCCATGCATGCCTATGTGATTCGAAATCCGGCGATTCTTTGTACCGTTTCCTCCCGCTGCTCGACAGCGCGGACGTCCGACATCGGAGGACCGGCGTGAAGGGAGGCGGCGAGTTCGGAAAGTTTTTCTGGTGCGCCGATCGCATACACTTCTACGCGGCCGTCCTCCAGATTCCGTGCCCAGCCGGCTAAACCCAGATCCGCGGCGCGTTTCTGCACGAAGTAGCGGAAGCCAACGCCCTGGACCCGTCCCGCAATGAGCCAGCGCCGGGCTTGCTTTGCGGCCATGCCCTCATTCTTTCATGCGGGTCTATGTGGAGTTCTCGAGGCCGATGGCAATCAACAGCGCCGCATCCAATTGCTTGAGAGTGGCTGCCGACAGCGATCCGACAAAATTGGTGAGGGCTGATTTTGGAAGGCTTACCAGTTCATCGCAGTGAATGCTCGACTCTTTCTTCAAGCCCTCTTGGTAGCCCACCGGAACTTGTGTGCTGAGGCCATCACGTTGGGAGTATACGGGCGCGCAAATCAGGGAGGAGAACCGGGATTCAATTAGCGCCTGCCTGCTGACCAGTAAAAAGACGCGTTGCTTCCGCGGGTCTCGCGATCCGGGTTTTCGTACCAGGTAGAGCTCGCCCCGCTTCACGGCGCCTGTTGGTATTCGAGCGTGTCCTGTGCTTCACGGTTCAACCGTTCAGCGTTCCGGTTGATGATCTCGACATCCCGGCGGTCGCGTTCGTCTCTTTCGAGACGAGCCAAATAGGCCGTTGCAGCTCGCTCCAACAACGCGGAGCGGTTCTTATCCAGCCGGTCCAGGCGGCGGAGGAGTTCGGCGGGGAGCGTGACCGATGTCTTGACCCTCACAAGATAATTATACTCTTGAATAGCTTGACGAAAGGGCGGACCATTTCCGGCCTTAGGTGCACCTTATGCGGCTCTGTCAAACTGGGATTACGGTGCAAATTACCGATCCGGCCATGGCATTTCCCATTACTCGCTTGCGGCGGCTGCGGTCGACCGCTTCCATTCGGAGCCTGGTGAGGGAAACTCAGCTCGCTCCTTCGCAGTTCATTCTTCCGCTGTTTGTCTGTCCGGGTGAGGGCGTGCGCAAACCCATTTTGTCGATGCCGGAGCAGGCACAACTTTCGGTGGACAAACTGGTTCTGGAGTGCGAAGAATGCGCTCGTTTGGGACTTGGAGGAGTGATCCTATTCGGCATTCCTCCCGACAAGGACGAGCTCGCTTCCGGTGCCTATGCCGAGAACGGCATTACACAAGTTGCTATTCGTGCCGTGAAAACTGCCGTTCCGAACCTGCTCGTGATGACCGATGTTTGCAATTGCGAATATACGAGCCATGGTCATTGCGGCTTTATCAAAGAGGGCGACGTCGATAACGACATCACACTTGAGTGGCTCGCCAAGACGGCAGTTTCACATGCCCGGTCAGGCGCGGACATCGTGGCGCCGAGCGACATGATGGATGGCCGCGTTGGAGCCATTCGATCGGCCTTGGATGAGGCCGGATTTACAAAGACGCCGATTCTTTCCTACGCGGCGAAATATGCTTCCGTTTTTTACGGCCCTTTCCGCGAAGCCGCCGAATCGGCGCCGCAATTTGGAGACCGCCGTAGCTATCAAATGGATCCGGCGAATGCGCGGGAGGCCATGCGCGAGATCGAGCTCGATCTGGAAGAGGGCGCGGACATCATCATGGTGAAACCCGCGCTCGCGTACTTGGATATCATTCGCGAAGCGCGCAGCCGGTTCGACGTGCCGTTAGGGGCCTATCAGGTGAGCGGAGAATTCAGCATGATTATGGCAGCCGCTGAAAGGGGATGGCTCGATCTCGAACGCACTATGTTCGAAACGCTCACTAGCATACGGCGCGCGGGCGCGGATTTCATTCTTACGTATTTCGCTAAGCCCGCCGCAAAAATTCTGGCTTAAATCGCGGTAACGCTAAGCTGATGCGTATGGCCCAAACGCCTTGGGGAGAATTGCCGATCGCCGATGCTCACATTCACTTTTTCTCGCACCGTTTTTACAGCAGCCTTGCGGCGCAGAAGAAATTGAGTTCGGTAGCGGAACTGGCGCCGCTCCTGAAATGGCAGCTTCCCGAAGAGTCGCCGCTTGGTTTGGCTCGAACGTGGGTGGCGGAACTGGACAAAGGCGGCGTTTCGAGAGCCGCTTTAATTGCGAGCGTCCCTGAGGACGAAGAGAGCGTGGAAGCGGCGGTTCAGGCTTTCCCTGAACGTTTTTTCGGATTTTTCATGCTCGACCCGCTGCGTCCTGGCGCACAGGAACGCGTCAAAGCGGCGTTTGAGCGCCGGGGTTTGCATTGCCTATGTCTGTTTCCGGCCATGCACGGCTACTCGATTGCCGATCCCAGGCTCATCTCGATTCTCGAGATCGCCGCCGACAATCGTGCCGCAGTCTTCGTCCATTGCGGCGCTCTTAGCGTGGGTGTTCGCAGCAAGCTGGGACTTCGAAGTCTTTTCGATATGCGTTACTCGAACCCTATCGATCTCCACCCGGTTGCTCTGCATTTTCCGCAGATCCGTTTCATCGTTCCCCATTTTGGCGCAGGCTACCTGCGGGAGGCGCTTATGCTTGCCGATCTTGCGCCAAACGTCTATCTCGACAGCTCGAGCAGCAATCGCTGGATGATTTACGATCCCGCGGGCCTGGATCTGAGAACGGTGTTCCGCAGAACTCTTGATGTAGTTGGGCCGGGGCGGATACTGTTTGGGTCCGATTCGAGCTTCTTTCCGCGCGGCTGGCACTCGACGATTTTCGATCAGCAAACAAAAGCGCTTTACGAACTGGGGGTCGATGTGGCGGGAGCCAAGCAAATCTTGCACGATAATCTAATCAATCTGCTTAGGGCTTAGCCCAACTCTTCTCAACGAAGAAAGCATGCTCCGCAACCGGACAACTTCGCCGATGACGAAGACGGCGGGACTTTTTACCGATATCTGTTCATCCGCCACCACACCCAGGGTGCTTACAAGGACGCGCTCGTCGGGCGATGCGCCACGTTCGACAAATGCAACCGGCTCGCGGCGGTCTCGTCCCGCTTCGATGAGATTTCTAGCGATCAAAGCGCGGTTCTTCACACCCATTAAGATAATCAAAGTGTCGATCTGGCTATAGCGCCGCCAGTCCTCATTCGAGCCATTGCCGCAGTGCCCGGTGATGACGGCGAAGCTTCGCGATAGCTTCCTGAACGTAAGCGGAATTCCTGCCAGTCCCGGAACCGCAATTGCGGAGGAGACGCCCGGAACAAGTTCCACATCGACGCCGTGCCTGATGGCGAGGGCCCACTCTTCGGCACCCCGGCCGAACACAAGCGGATCGCCGCCCTTGAGCCGCACGACGGATTTGCCAGCGCAAGCATGCTCGACGAGCAGATGAAATATGCTCTGCTGTACGGCCTGTTGCTCCCCTTCATGCTTTCCCACATAGAGCTGCTCGGCCGCGGGATTGACCAGTTCGAGAATTTCCTTGCTGACGAGCCGATCATAGAGGACAACATCGCATTGCCGGAGAACCCGCAGAGCCTTTACGGTTAGCAGATCAGGATCGCCCGGACCCGCTCCAACCAGATAGATTTTGCCATGCGCCTTGTTCATTTCAACGCCGATACGCGGACCTGACGATTCGTCGGGTACCTGCTTCTATTGTTAAACTCAGTCGAGCAAGGAGCCTTGCTATATGGATCTGACTACGCTCGGCTTCGCCATGGGATCAGCATGGCTTTCTGGAATTAACCTGTATGCAACGGTTGCGACGCTAGGCCTGCTCCAACGCTTTCACTTCGTGCAACTACCCGGGGAACTCAGCTATATAAGCCACCCGTGGGTGCTCATTACGGCTATTACCCTGTTTGTTGTCGAGTTCATCGCGGATAAAATACCGGCCATCGATTCCGCTTGGGATGTCGTTCACACGTTCATTCGAGTGCCGGCGGGAGCCATTCTCGCCGCGTCCGCTTTCGCTCATTTCGATCCGAAGATACGGTTGATGGCGCTGCTGATGGGCGGCACGATCGCGCTCAGTTCTCATGGCGCGAAAGCGGCTACGCGCCTGGCGGCAAATACTTCACCTGAACCGTTTTCGAACATTCTATTGAGCCTGGGAGAAGATGCATTCGCTATCGGCGCGTCGATTGTGATGACGAAATTTCCGATCTTTATCGCCATTGTAGTCGTGATAGGGCTTTTGGTTTCGATCTTCCTTTTTGGGTTGATACGGCGGGCCTTTAGAAAGCTGTTTCGCCGCGACGCGCCGGCCCGCGCAGCGGCTTGAGAGGGCATTACACTTCTGGCTCCGCTCCCTCGCGGTCGCGGCTCGGCCCGGATCATCAACTTTTGTTATTGGAGCTTCAGAAGCACGGTTCCGTGTGCAGGTACGTTGGCTGTGTAGCCATCGGGTGTTACCGCCGCGTCCTTGTGCGCCCAAAGATCGCGGGCTTTCTCTGGAGTCTTCAGTTTCAGATCGTGCCAGGATACTTTTATGGTGTCCGGCTGCTCGTCCTTGTTAAAGAGAGCCAGAGCCGTAGCGTTGCCCTCCAACGGACGTGTCCAGATCTCAACCATGCCGTCGGTTTTGGCCAGTTGGGCAGGCTCGCCGCGCGGATCTTGGTCGATTGCAATCACGTCACGGTTCATCAAAATGGCTTTCGTAGCCTGGTTCATACTGCGAATATCATTTCCCGCGAGCAGGGGAGCTCGAAGCATGGCCCAGAGTGACATATGTGTCCGGTACTCTTCGTCGCTCATACCTCCGTTTCCCACTTCAAGCATGTCGGGATCGTTCCAGTGGCCGATTGTCGCGTAGGGAGCGATAGAGAGCTGCTTGAAAGCTATGCCCGACATCGACTTCCAGTTGTCGCTGATGTCGCCGGTGGTTCGCCAAAGGTTTCCGCTGACTTTCGCGCCCCAGTTCCAGACGTCTTCACGGCCATACTGGCAAAGACTGAAAACAATAGGCTGCCCCGTCGAGCGCAGTGCATCGCCCATCTTCTGATACACCGGTTGCATGTCTGTATCCGGATAGATGGCTCCTGCCGAACACCAGTCGTACTTCAGATAATCGAAGCCCCATTTTGCGTACATCCTGGCATCCGCCTCTTCGTGTCCGAAACTGCCCTCGTATCCTCCGCACGTTTTAGGACCGGGAGAAGAGTAGAGACCGATCTTTAAACCCTTCGAGTGAACATAGTCGGCCAAGGCTTTCATGTCCGGGAATTTTTTATTGGTGGTGATATTACCATCGGCATCGCGGCCCAGCTCCCAGCTGTCGTCGATGTTTACGTAGATGTAACCAGCGTCTTTCATGCCGCTAGAGATCATCGCATCGGCAATCTCGCGAACCGTTTTGTCATCGATTGTGGTGTGGAAGTGATTCCAACTATTCCATCCCATGGGAGGGGTTCGTGCCAGACCGTTATCCGGAACGGCGTGCAGAGCCGGCAGAGGCAGCGGCTTGGGAGGCGCCATTGCTTCGAGCGTAGTTCGGCGCGCTTCGCCGTGGTTGTTCATGCGGCCGTCGGCCGACTTCGTATCAACGACCAGGTAATCGCCTTCGAGCGTACCGTCGAACAGTGTGTAGCGCCGGCCGCGTCCGGCCAGAAAATGAAACTTGTTTCCATTCACCGTCCCTTCCCTGATATCCATTTGACGGTAGTTGTAACTGACGTTTCCCGTAAGTGTGTTGCCCTGCTGTTTCAGGTTCAGAAACTGGTCGTGCGTCGTGCCGTCGGGGTTTGGGGTACTCAGAAGCCAAACTCCCGAAATGTTGGTCTGGGCGAAAGCGGTTAGCGCGGCGCAAAGAAGGGCAACTGGCAACAACCTGGCATGTTTCATCACGTATTAGATCCTATAACGCCCGTCTTCGGAACGGCGGCACGGAATTGCTATGGTGAATTCCATGCTCTCCAGACGCGCATTCTCAGGCTTGGCGCTCGGAATAACAAGCGCCGGGCATCTCTTCGGCCGCCGGCCGGAAGAGGATGGCCTAAGCTCGACGCCTCCGGCGATTGCCGCGCTGAAGAGCCGAAAAACGGAAGCGCATCCGATTTCAATAACCGAACGCCGCGACCGGCTCGCACGTGCACGCGCGCTGATGAGCGAGAACAAAATCGACGCGCTATGCATGATTGGCGGCACGTCCCTCTTGTATTTCACAGGGATACGCTGGTGGAACAGCGAAAGATTATTCACGTTTGTTTTGCCCCAAAAGGGCAAGCCGTTTTATGTCTCTCCCGCGTTTGAAGAGGACCGTGCGCGCGAACAGATCGCGCAGGCGCCCGAAGGAGACGAATCAAGAATCCTCACTTGGCAGGAGGACGAAGATCCGTACCGGCTGGTGGCTCGAGGCCTCGGCGATGCGGGGCTTGGAACAGGCCGCATCGGAATCGAGGAGCGCGTCACGTTCGTGTTTTCCGACGGTATTGCGAAAGCCTGCCCAAACGCTCAGATTGTCAGTGGAACTCCGGTCACGGCCGGATGCCGGATGATTAAGAGCACGGCCGAGATCGGCTTGATGCGTCTGGCTGCTCAGGTCACTCTTGCGGCATACGAAGCGGCGTGGAAGAGCCTGCAGCCGGGCATGACCCAGAATGAATTCGCGCAGCTTGTGGCTGCGGCGCATAGGCAGCTCGGATTTGACGGCGAGGCCAGCGTTCAGGTTGGACCCTATTCGGCACTGCCGCATGGATCGCTTGCTCCTCAGGTCATCCGCGAAGGGGCCGTACTTCTGATGGATGGCGGATGCAAAGTCGAAGGATACGAATCAGACATCAGCCGCACGTTTGTTCTCGGAAAGCCCAGCGAAAAGATGCAGCGCGTGTTTCAAACTGTGCACCGCGCGCAGGAAGCCGCTCTGAAAACAGCGCGGCCCGGAGTCGCTTGCGAAAAGGTGGATGCAGCAGCGCGAAAGGTGATTGCGGATTCAGGCTACGGAAGCGGCTACGCCCACTTCACCCATCGCGTCGGCCATGGATTGGGAATGGACGGGCATGAATGGCCGTATCTCGTCCGCGGCGACACACGGCTATTGGAAGCAAATATGGTGTTCAGCGACGAGCCAGGCATTTACCTGCGCGGCGAATTCGGCGTCAGGCTCGAAGACGACATGCACATCATTGAAAATGGCGCGGAACTGTTTACCGCGCAGAGTCCCTCGTTGACGGAGCCGTTTGCTAGGGCTTAGGAGCCGGGAAATTACAAGACCGCTCCCTCGCGGTCGCGGCTTGGTTACGATTATCAATTGATGAACTGGGCTGCGGTTGCTGCGATCCTTCTCGCGTTGGCGGTCGCGCTGGGTGCGTTCGGCGCCCATGGTTTGCGCGCGAGGCTTGACGCGTCCGGGATGGCATCGGTCTATGAAAAGGCCGTTTTTTACCACTTTATTCACGCTCTCGGCATGTTGCTCGTGTCCGTTCTCGCGAGAACCGGCGCACTGACTCCGGCGGCGCAAGATCGAGTGGCGTGGCTGCTGCTCGCGGGAATCGTTCTTTTTTCAGGAAGCCTTTACTTGCTGGCGCTCTCGGAAATAAAAATTCTTGGCGCGATCACTCCTTTAGGAGGTGTCGCGTTCATCGTAGGATGGGTCCTGCTGGCGATTGAATTGTCGCGGTCGCGCGGTTAGCGACTGCTCAAGGGCTCGTAGGAAAGCTCGACCATCGTCCGGCTTCCAAACTCCTCCGGCAATTCATATCTTTCGACGATGGTCATTCGAATACGCCTGGTCTTTGCTTCCTTCGAGGCTTCCGCCAATTCGCTTTCGACATCCGGCCCCTTGTACAGCAAGACTTTTACTCCCTTTTTCAAAGCGGGCGCAAGCAAGCTGATAATTTTGGAAATCGGAGCCATGGCACGCGCGGTCACAATGCCGGTGCGATTCGCGCGCAGCCATTCCTCGACGCGAACAGCTTCCACTGTCACGTTTCCGAGCTGGAGGGTCTCGGCGGCGGACGCTACAAAGTTTGCTTTCTTTTGAATCGACTCACAGAGTGTGAATGCAGTCGCGGGCAGCACGACCGAGAGTGGTAGGCCTGGGAAGCCTGCTCCCGTGCCTGCGTCGAGAACACTCGTGGCATCGGTGAAGAGGCGCCAGGGCCAAACGGAGTCACACACGTGTTTGATTGCCGCTTCTTTTTCGTCGACGATTCTGGTCAGGTTCATCACACGGTTGGCCTCGCGAACCAGTTCAAGGTGCCGCGCGCCAAGTACCGCCACTCGTTCTCTATTCGGCAAATCCTCCGGCAAATATTTCTTAAGCGCTTCCTCGAAGGACACACTTCATCTTGGCATCCGTTTTTTCCGCATAAGCGAATATGAAGGGGAATGCTTACAGCTGGAATTGTCGGTCTTCCAAACGTCGGAAAGAGCACGCTGTTCAACGCTGTCACGCAAACTCGAAAGGCACTCGCTGCCAATTATCGCTTTTGCACGATTGAACCCAATACGGGAGTGGTAACGGTGCCCGACGATCGTCTGGATGTGCTCGCGAAGATGAGTAATTCTGCAAAGATCGTTCCCGCTGTTTTCGAGTTCGTCGACATCGCGGGGCTTGTGAGAGGCGCCAGTAAGGGCGAGGGATTAGGGAATCAATTCCTGGGACATATCCGCGAAGTCGACGCCATCATTCAGGTTGTCCGCTGCTTTGAAGATTCCAATATCGAGCACGTAATGGATTCGGTGGATCCGATCCGGGATATCGAGGTGGTGAACACCGAATTGGTGCTCGCGGATCTGGAATCGGTGGAAAAGCGGAAGGCTCGCGTGCAGAAAGCGGCGAAAAGCGGCGACAAGAAATCACTGGCCGAATTGGAGCTGCTGGAGAAACTGGAAGCGCATCTCAATCAGGGGAAGACGGCCGTGACGGCAGACCTCACACCGGAGGAGCGAATGGCCGTACGATTGTTTTTTCTGTTAACGGCGAAGCCGACGTTATTTGCGTGCAATGTGGCGGAAGAAGACCTGGCGCGAGCGGACGACAACAGATTCGTCCGATCGGTGCGCGAATATGTTCAGGAGCATCACGACACGAGCGCCGTAGTGGTTTCAGCGGAGATCGAATCGGAGCTCGTAACGCTGTCTCCGGAGGAGAGAGCCGAGTATTTGCAAGGGCTCGGTGTGACGGAAACCGGAGTTGGCAATCTCATTCGCGAGGCGTATCATCTGCTCGGCCTCAGAACTTACTTGACTACGGGGGAAAAGGAAACGCGCGCCTGGACGATTCACCAGGGCGAAAAGGCCCCGCAGGCGGCAGGCGTTATTCATTCGGATTTCGAGAAGAGCTTTATTTCTGCGGAAGTGATTAGCTATAGCGATCTGGTCGCGGCCGGGTCGTTCCCGCGCGCTCGCGAACTCGGCAAAATCCGGACTGAGGGCAAGGAGTACGTGGTGCAAGACGGCGACGTTATCGAATTCAAAACGTTTCTTTAGGCAGGGCTAGCCGGACCCAATCAGTGGTTCACGCCGGTGGCCAAAAAGCCGCCGTCAACTGCTATGGCCTGTCCCGTAATGAAGCTGGATGCATCAGAGGCGAGCAGAATGGCGGCTCCGACCAATTCTTGAACTCTTCCGAACCGCTGCATCGGGGTTCGCAGCAGAAATTCCTTTCCGCGTTCGGTTCCATCGAGAAGTGCGGAATTTAGTTCGGTTCGAAAGACTCCGGGCGCAATGGCGTTGACGTTCACGCTTTTCGGCGCCCACTCGATCGCCAGGCAGCGTGTGAGCGCAAGCACAGCCGATTTCGACGACGCATAAGCGGCAACTTCCAGGAGCCCAACGAACGAACTGAGCGACGCGATGTTGATCACTCGCCCTCGCCCGCTATCGACGAGCGGCTCGTGAAAGCTTTGGCAGGCCCGCAGCATGCCGGTCACATTCACGTCCATCAGGGTGTTCCATTCCACCTCGCTTACCTGATGCGTGGGTTTACGGAATGTTTGGCCAGCTGCGTTGAGTAGAATGTCTACACGGCCGAGTTCCTTCAGCACGGCGTCGCGCAAGGCATCAATCGACGCCCGGCTTTGGACATCGGAAGAGCGGCGCACTGTCTTGCGCCCGCGCTCTTCAATCTCGCTCGATACAGCGTGAACGAGCTCTTCGCGGCGGCCGGTTGCGATGACCTCCGCGCCAGCCTCCGCTAAACCCAGTGCGAGCGTACGCCCGATTCCTGACGTTCCGCCCATGACGACTGCAACACGCCCGGACAAGTTGAAAAGTTCAATGGACATAGTCTCGTTTATTCTTGTTCTTCCTATTCCCACAGAGTACTCGTGGGCCGCTTCCTGAAATAACTTACATGTTAACTTCCGCTCATCTTTTTCGCCGCTCGTACTGAGTGAAACACATTTGCCCGTCATTGCAAGTAGGAAGGGGATTCAATTATGCGATTTGCAGGAAATTTTCGAGTGACGCGATTTGGGATCGGCGGAGTGCTGGCTCTCGCCTTGCTTGCGGGAGGCATATCCGCTAGAGCGCAAGGATACAGTTCGTATCCGCCGCCGCGCGCCGAATCGCCGGTCGACCAGACGATTCACCATCTTGAAGGGCTTGCTCATCGGACCTCAGCCTTCGATTCGGGGCACGAACGAAGCCGTTACGATAACGCGATCCGGCATCTTTCGCAATTCCAGAACGGGCTAGCGCGTGGATATTTTGATAAAGGCAGGCTCGATCAGGCAATTGGAGACGTGCAAAACGTGGTGGATCACAATCCGCTTGATGAGCACGCTCGTGGAATGTTGTGGAACGACTTGAACAACTTGCGCGCGTTTCGCGCGACACGGGGATATGCGCGTTAGCGAGGCGGCAAGGCCGGTTTGTGAAGTTTGGACATCCTCGGCTTTTGCTCCGCGATCCATCTGTCGGTGCGCGCCTCGAGCATATCCAGTGGTAACACGCCTCCATTGAGCATCTCGTCGTGGAAAGCGCGGATGTCGAAGTTGGCTCCCAGTTCCCTGTGCGCGCGCTCTCGCAGCTCCCGAAACTTCAATTGGCCTAGTTTGTAGCTCAGCGCCTGCGCAGGCCACGCAATATAGCGATCGGTCTCAGTCTGAATCGTGGGCTCGTCTACCGCTCCCGACTTGCGGAAAAACTCCACAACCTGATCCCGCGTCCAGCCTTTCGCATGGATGCCGGTATCCACAACCAGCCGCACTGCACGGAAGAGTTCCGACGACAACCGGCCGTAGTCGGAAACCGGGTCTTGATAGAAGCCAACTTCCTTTCCAAGCTGCTCGGCGTACAGTCCCCATCCTTCCGTGTATGCATTGAATCCGCCGGCAGGATGAAGCCGGAATTTGGGCAACCCGGTCAACTGCTGGTTTACCGACAACTGCAAATGATGCCCCGGAACCCCTTCGTGGTAAGCAATAGCCTCGTCGTCGATTAGCGAGCGCTGCCTGAAATTTGAGGTCGCCACAACCACGCGCCCGGGGCGCTTTCCGTCCGGCGTGCCGATCATGTAATGGGTCGCTGCGGCCGCCTGAAACGAAGGAATTGCCTCCACCCTCACGGGCGATTTCGGCAGCAAGCCAAATAATTGCGGAAGCTTGGGCTCCATTTGCGCAATGTAGTGGCGGAAGTCGTCAAGAATCTGTTCCGCGGAAGTCGGAATATATTTGGGATTCGTCTTGAGCGATGCACGAAAGCTGCCCAGATCCGAGAAGCCCTGCCGCTTCGCGATGGCCAACATTTCTCCCTCGATCCGATCGATTTCGCGCAGCCCGATCTGGTGAATCTCGTCCGGCGTCAGATGCGTCGTGGTCCGCGCATAGATATCGTGCTGGTAACGCTTCTGCCCGTCTGGAAGCGAGGTAACGGAGAGCGCAGTCCTTCCGTACGGCGCGTACTCAGTCCTGAGAAATGCCGCAAAGCTCTTATACGCCGGAATCACATCTGCCTTGACGGCCTCGTTGATTTCGCGTGTAAGCCGCTCCTGATCGTCGCGTGAAATGCTGCCCGGATATTTCTTCGTGGGTGTGAGAAACGGGTCCGCCTCGATGACGCCCTCGCACTGAACCGGCAGCTTTTCGAGAATAAACCGCACGGGCATGAGCTCGTCTTTTTTCCCCGCGCGAAGCACCTCAGCCGTCTGATTCAGAACGCGGGGGATCTGATGAAGTCGTGCAATATAGTCCTCGTAATGCTTCACCGAATCGAGCGGCACGGAAAGCGGCAGATCTGCCAGCGAGGTATGAATGCCGTTCTGCTGATTGACGGGCATTTCGTATTCTTTAAGATCGAAATCGTCGATCCGCGTTTGGAGGATACGGATCAGCAAGTCGTGCGAGAGTTGATCCTGCTCGGGAAGGCCTTCGGTGGAAATCGCCTGGATGCGCGCGAGAAACTCGCGATCCGTCTTATTGCGAGCGGCGATGCCAGCAAGCGAATAGTCCGTTAGCCTGTCGTTGTACCGGTAATCGCCAAACGCCGTCGCCCGCTCCGGAAAATTTCGCAGATCGGATTGATACTGCTGCTCGAAGATCTCGTTCTGCTCGGCGATTCGTTCGGTAAGCGGCCTAGGATTTTGGGCGGCCAATAGACTCACAGTCGCGATTGAGAATAAGAGGCTCTGCAGAATGCTCATTAATTCCGCAGAGTAACAAAACCGAGCCAGCCACAGCCGATGGGCGACGCAGGTGTCGCCCCTACAAAGGCAGGCGGCAAGACCATCCGCCCGCACATAACGTCCAAACTCCAGGGAATGGCAAGGCCGTTTTTGTGTTTAGGCTTCCGTGCTTTGAAACCGTGCCGAAAATACGATCGGTTTCGGGTTCAGCCTGCCACTGTTGAAATCGGATAAGAATTGGAGAGCGATCACGATTTCGGGCAGACTATTCGGAAGGCACGCCATCCGTG
The DNA here is from genome assembly GCA_049585195.1 of Bryobacteraceae bacterium. Classification (GTDB taxonomy): domain Bacteria; phylum Acidobacteriota; class Terriglobia; order Bryobacterales; family Bryobacteraceae; genus KBS-96. Next base: position 38,377 of record JBAUZG010000312.1, read on the forward strand.
CGAATTCCGACGCGCCCGCCACCGTGATGTGGGTTTTACGGGGTTCGAAGGCGGACCTGATCCCGATGATTCGTGGAAGCTCTTCTGGCATGGCGTGATCGGCGCGGCCTGTCCAAACGGGCCGCCTATCAAACTCATCGGCAACTTACGTCTTATCGTGCCGGTTTTCGGCGAGCATCCTGCCAAAAAATGAAGATGCCGGCTAACCGGAGCGCTTCTTGGGCAGTCTAAGGCTCTGAATGGAAGCGAGCGACCCGGCTTTAGTGGCCAGGGCGATGGCGGGCGATGACGATGCCTTCCGCGTGCTCACCGAGCGTCACAGTCTGGGTGTCTTCCAGCTTGCATACCGCATGACAGGTAACGAGCAGGATGCTGAGGACGTGGTTCAGGAAACATTTCTGCGGGCTTTTCGAAATTTGAAGCGATACGAATCGCGCTGTCTATTTTCAACCTGGATTTACCGCATAGCGGCCAACTACTGCTTCGATTTGCTCCGGGCGCGCAAACATTTCGTCGACCATGTACCTGCTTCGGGCGAAATCGATTGGCTGGACGCCATTGCCTGCCCGGGGCCCTCCGCCGACCAGGTCACATACAGCGGACAAATTCGTGAATCCATCGAGAAGGCCATGAACCAACTCAGTACCCAGGAGCGTGCCGCCTTCGTGCTACGCCACTACCAGGAGCTTTCGATTGACGAGATCGGGCAGACGCTCGGTTTGGGAGAGAACGCAACCAAGCACAGCATTTTTCGCGCGGTGCGAAAGCTCAGGCGGGCGCTCGAGCCTATTACCGCGAGAGTTTAGAAGAAGTATGTTGGAACCCAAAGAGCATGGTCATTTGAGCGAAGAGCAGATCGTTCAATTTGCGCTCGAGATGGCCGGCGACGAAGAAAGCAGACATTTGCAGGGCTGCGAGTTGTGCCGGTCCGAGGCGGAATCGTACCGCCGCACGCTTGCGCATCTCGGCCACTGGAGCGCGCCGGGGCGGGCTCCAGATTACGGCTATGAGGTCTGGCGAAAACTTGCGCCACAAGTGCGGAGACGGGCGCGCTGGTTGAGGCCGGCGGTTTGGGGTTGGGCTACCGTCGCGGCGGTTGGAGCGCTGCTGGCGCTCACGTTGCTGGTTCCGCGCCATGGCACAATGCCTAATCGCTTGGCTCAAGGCACAGAATCCGTCGCTGTACCAGCGCGTCTGCTTCAAGCTGCCGTGAAGGACCATGTTCAGCGCGCGGACCAGCTGCTTTCGCAAATTGAGACTCAATCGGGTGAGCGCGCAGTGACCCGCCTCGACGTGGCTTCCGAACGGGAGGCGATCCGCGATTTGATAGCCGAGAACCGCCTCTATCGCCAGACTGCGGAGCAAGAGGACGATCGAAGGACAGCCGGGCTGCTGGCGGATTTAGAAACGGCGCTGGTCGCGCTCAAGCACGATCCCCAAAGAGTGTCGGCAGCTGATGCGCGCGTGCTGCGAAACCGGCTGATGAAGGCGGAGGGCTTAAACCGGCCGGGAACGCGCGATGTGTCGTCATCTGGATCAGAAACGCAAGGAGTAAAGCGAGTTCCGCTTTAAGGATTTTCACCATGAAACGAATGATGGCTTTCGCGGTTACGGGAGTAATTCTTTCGGTCTCTGGAGCTGCGGCTCAGGAGGGCCCGGGCGCTGACGTTTTGGACCCGCAGCTTGCCGGGCAGCTGGCGAGGATGCAAGCCCAAGTTGACATAAGCCCCCAAATGGCACTCGACATTCAGACTCACGTGAATACCGGGCTTCTGTTCAATTGGGAGAATTTCGGCGGCGATGGTTTCGATGAGAGCTACCGAGCCGGCACTCAAGCGATCGATCGGCACGATTACGAGGCGGCTATCGCGGATATGAAGCGCGTCATCGCGGCGAAGTCGAATCATATGGACGGCGCCCTTTACTGGAAAGCGTATGCCGAATTCAAACTGGGCCGCGCCAAAGACGCGTTGGCGACCCTTTCAGAGCTTCGCAAGGGCTACCCTCACAGCTCGTGGTTGGGCGACGCAAAAGCGCTCGAACTGGAGGCTCGGAATCAGTTAGGTCAGCCCGTGTTGCCCGAGAGCGCAGGCGACGAAGATCTCAAATTGCTGGCTCTGAATGGTTTGATGCATTCCGATCCCTCGCGGGCTACTCCTCTGATCGAGAAGGTTGTTGCCGATGCAGGGAATACGCCGAAGCTGAGGGAACGGGCTTTGTTCGTGCTGGCACGCAGCAGCGCTCCCGATGCGCGTCAAACTGTTGCAAAGTTGGCTGAAGGAAGCGCCAATCCAGATCTTCAAGCGAAGGCTATTAAGTACCTCGCGATCACCGATTCGCAGCAGGATGGCGCCATGTTTGCCGGAATCTACCAGCGCACTACTGACCCTGAGGTCAAACGAGCGGCGCTTCAGGCGCTGTTCCTCAGAAAGGATGGGAGCGACTTGTCGGCGATTGCAAGAAGCGAGTCAAATGCCGAACTTCAGCGTGAGGCCGTTCAATTTCTGGGAATGACGGGTGGCGCGGCTTCTTTGCTGTCTCTTTACCAATCCGGGAGCAATGCGGCACTCAAACGCGACATCATTGATTCACTTTGTAACCAAAACGCTGCAAAACAATTGGTTGAGATCGCTCAGCACGAATCGGACCCACAGTTGAAGCACAATGCCGTCGAGCGTTTGTCGGTGATGAAAGACAAGGCGGCGGCGGATTATATGATCGAGTTGCTCGGGAAATAGGCAGGCTAGATTCGAAGAACCGCTTCCTTCGGGCGCGGCTCAGATCAGGCGCCGAGCACACTTGCAGCGCGTAACCGAGCCGCGACCAGAGGGAGCGGATTAACTTGCAACGAAAACTGGCTAAAATTCGAGCGCGACTTTTCCGAAGTGGGTCTGAGACTGCATATATTTCATGGCCTCCTTGGCGTCGAGCCATGGGAAGACCCGATCGACGACGGGATGAATAGCGTGTAAGTCGATTGCGTGATTCATGCGCTCGAACATGCTTCGCGACCCGACGTAGATGCCCTGCATACGGATGGAGTTCATGAGAATGGGGCGAGGGTCGACGCTCGGTCCCACGCCGCCCAAAATGCCGATCACTGCGACCTGGCCGCCCATGCGGACCGCCTTCAGGGACCGGGCAATTGTATCCGCGCCGCCGAGTTCGATCACGTAGTCGACGCCTCCGGGAACGAGCGACAGCACAGCCTTTTCCCAATCCGTTTCCTTTTTGTAGTTGATCGTGTGCGCCGCGCCGAGCTCGCGCGCACGGTGAAGCTTCTCATCGCTGCTGGATAAGACAATGGGCCGCATTCCGGCAATCGTTGCGAACTGAAGCGCGAAGATTGCGACGCCGCCAGTGCCTTGAATGACAACCGTGTCGCCGGGCTTTGCCGGCGCTTCTTCGAACAATGCATGCCACGCGGTGACGCCCGCACAGGGCAAAGCAGCGGCTTCGACGAAAGAGAGCCGATCGGGCACATGCACCAATCCGTCTTCATGAAAAATGCGAAATTCGCTCAGCACGCCGTCGATAGCGCCGCCGAGGGCGGAATTCGCTTTGTCACGATCGCAAGCGCCATCGAGCCAGGTCTGCATGAATATGCCGGCTACACGGTCTCCTACTCTCACGCGAGTAACCCTTTCGCCCACGGTCTCCACGACGCCAGCGCCATCAGAAAGCGGCACTATCGGGCGCTTCAGCTTTGGATTGTAGTGACCTTCGGCGACCATCAAATCGCGGTAATTGAGAGACGCCGCCTTTAACCGGACCAGTGCTTCGTAGGGGCCAGGCTGGGGAGTCTCACGCTCGGCCAACGCCAGATTGTGGATGCCGAATTCCTGAATTTCGAACGCTTTCATAGCAGTTTGATGCGGTAGTAAGATCGGTTGCGGCTTATTGGGTGTGCCGCGATGTGAATTCCGCAAGCTCTTCCAGCTTGCGTTTGGCGGCGCCGGAATCAATTGCTTGCTCAGCCATCTCCATGGCAGCCTTCAGATCGCCAGCCTTTTGACCCAACAATAAACCGGCGGCAGCGTTCACAGCCACGATGTCCCGGTTGGGTCCCGGCTTGCCTCCCAGGATTTCGCGAACGATTTGCGCGTTTTCTTCCGGGCCGCCGCCTTGTAGTTGATCGAGCGTCGATGGCTCGACTCCGAAATCGTGCGGTGACAGCGTGCCCTTCTGCACCTTCCCGTCTTCCACGAGAAAGACGGTTGTGGGTCCCGTGGTCGTCACCTCATCGAGTCCATCCGAGCCGTGCACGACATATGCTTTTGCGATGCCCAGTCTTGCGGATGCCTGAGCCAGCATCTCCGCGGCTCGAATCGAGAATGCGCCGATTAACTGCAGGCGCGCCCGGACAGGATTCGTCAACGGGCCCAATAAGTTAAAAATGGTTCGCCCTTTAAGCTGTAATCGCGCTTCCTGGGCATGTTTCACGGCTGGATGGAGGAGAGGTGCAAAAAGAAAGCCAATGCCGGTTTGCCGGACGCATTCGGCGACGTGATCGGGCGAGAGACTCACATGCACTCCCAGCGCTTCGAGAACATCGGCGCTGCCGCACTGACTCGAGATCCGCCGGTTTCCGTGTTTGGCAACTCGCAATCCTGCTGCGGCCACCACGAAAGCTGTTGCGGTTGAGATGTTAAATGTATTGGTGCCGTCGCCACCAGTGCCACACGTATCGAGCACCGGGTCCTGCGATTGATCGAGACCAACCGGCTCACTCATATCGCGCATGGCGCTCGCAAAACCGACCAGCTCCGCTACGGTCTCGCCCTTGCGGCGCAGATAGCCTAGAACCTCCGCGATTCCTGCCGTGTCCATTGAGCCAGACAGCATTTCGCGCATCAATGCATGCGCTTCGGTCTGACTTAGGTGAACGGAGTTCCGGAACGGAAGGTACCGCATGCCTCCGTTATTCATTCGATCACACACTGTCTCATGTTCCGCGCCGGGCAATCGCTCCTATCGCAACCCTAATGCGCTATGACGCGGACGCTCGCCGGATTAGTCGGACTCATCGACCCGGGTAGACGCCTCTACCCACAGTTTCACCATGTCTTTGCACCCCAGGATACTATTGAACCATTACGAGCGGAATGCGTATGTTTCATGGGAGGAAGCCACTGTTCTTTTCAGGCGAAAATAGAAGATAGTGAGTTTATCAAAGAGTCTCGTTACACATCTCGAATATCACCGCTGGGCCACGGGATTGGTGCTAGATGAAGCCGCGGCGCAGCCTTCCGAACAGCTCATGAAGCCTTTGGGCGGCTCGTTTAATTCCCTCTATGACACGATCGTGCATATCTATCAGGCCGACCGTGTCTGGCTCGACCGCTTGGAACAGCGGCCTTCGGGAAAACTCGAAGATTACGAGGCTCCGGGGTGTATGTGGGAACTGCGCGATGCGTGGCTCGAAGTGCATGATCGAATGATTGCTTTCGCAAAGAGCCTGGATGATAGCGGTGTCAACAGGATCATCGCATACAAGAATCTGGCCGGCGAGCCGTTCGAGTCTCCCATTTGGCAAGTGATTTTGCACGTTGTTAATCACGGCAGCTATCATCGCGGCCAAGTCACGTCCATGATTCGTCAGCTTGGTGCGAAACCGACGAATTTAGATCTCATCCGTTTCTACCGGACAAGTGCTTAGTTAGCGCGGACCGAGCCGAAATGCGCCTGCGCGCTACACTGGCAGAGGGTTTAAGCGTCAATTCGTGCGCTTAAACCCGATTCCATTATGAAAATTCATGAATACCAGGCGAAGGCCATTCTGGCCAAACACAACGTCCCTGTGCCGCGGGGCGAAGTCGCCTATACGGTGGAGGAAGCGGAGGCGGCCGCTAAAAAGATCGGCGGCAGCGTCGTTGTGAAGGCCCAAATTCATGCGGGCGGCCGGGGCAAAGGCGGGGGAGTGAAGATCGCGAAGGACGCGAACGAAGCGGCGGAAATTGCCAAGAAAATGATAGGCATGACGCTCGTAACCCACCAGACTGGTCCTGAAGGGCGCATTGTTCAGCGGTTATTGATCGAAGAAACCTTACCCATCGAGCGCGAGCTATATCTCGGTATTGTTCTCGATCGTGCCATGGGAGTGCCGGTATTTATGGCTTCCTCGGCCGGCGGAATGGAAATTGAAGAGGTGGCCGCGAACACGCCTGAGTTGATTTTGAAAGAGCCTCTTATTCCGGGTTTCGGTTTGCAGCCTTTTGAAGCGAGGAAGCTCGCCTTCGGCATGGGAGTCCCGGCAACGAGCGTGGGAGCTGCGGCGGCGGCGATGACAGCTCTCGCAAACGCCTATGAAGCTATTGATGGATCGCTGGCGGAGATCAATCCATTCATTTTGACTAAAGACGGCAAGGTGTATGCGTTAGATGCCAAGATCAATCTGGACGATAACGCTCTGTACCGCCATAAGGATCTGCTCGAGCTTCGCGATTTGAACGAAGAAGATCCACTAGAAGTGGAAGCTTCGCGCTTTGGTCTGAATTACATCAAGCTCGAAGGCAACATCGCTTGCATGGTGAACGGGGCGGGCCTTGCAATGGCGACTATGGACATTATCAAGTACGCCGGAGGTCAGCCCGCCAACTTCCTCGATGTGGGAGGGGGCGCAAGCGCCGAGCAGATCAAGAATGCCTTCCGCATCCTGCTTTCGGACGCGAGCGTGAAAGCGGTTTTGATTAATATCTTCGGCGGAATCTTGCGCTGCGACACACTTGCGAATGGTGTTATCTCCGCGGCCCGTGAGCTGGAGATAAAGATTCCGGTGGTTGTTCGCATGGAAGGAACGAATGTGGAATTGGGCCAGAAAATTTTAAAGGAAAGCGGCTTGAACTTCACCGTTGCCGATGGAATGAAAGACGCGGCGGAGAAAGTGGTGAGGCTGGCACAATGAGCGTACTCGTCAACAAACAAACGAAGCTGATTTTTCAGGGGTTCACGGGCCGAGAAGGCACGTTCCATGCGCAGCAGGCAATCGCGTACGGAACAAATGTTGTGGGCGGCATCACTCCGGGTAAAGGCGGTACGAAACATCTCGACCGTGCCGTATTCAATACAGTCGTCGAAGCGGTGAAAGAAACCGGTGCGAATGCTTCGGTCATTTTTGTTCCACCGCCTTATGCGGCCGATGCCATCATGGAAGCTGCAGACGCCGGTTTGCCGCTGGTTGTCTGCATCACGGAAGGCATACCCTCGAGCGACATGGTGAAGGTGAATAAGTATCTCAAGACAAAGCCGGCCACGCGTCTAATCGGCCCCAACTGTCCCGGTGTGATCACGCCGGGCGAGTGCAAAATCGGCATTATGCCCGGGCACATTCATAAAGCCGGCAATGTCGGCATCGTTTCGCGATCGGGCACGCTCACCTACGAAACCGTGGGTCAGTTGACACGTCTAGGTATAGGTCAGTCGACATGTATTGGCATTGGCGGTGACCCGATTATCGGGACATCGTTCACCGATGCAATCAAGCTGTTCAACGAAGATCCGGATACGCACTCGATCATCATGATTGGGGAAATCGGCGGCAATGCGGAGGAGACGGCGGCGGAATATGTGAACGCTCACGTGAGAAAGCCCGTAGTCGGTTTCATCGCGGGTCAAACCGCGCCGCCAGGCCGCCGCATGGGTCATGCGGGAGCCATCATTTCCGGTGGTTCGGGCAAAGCAGAGGATAAGCTTGCGGCGATGCGCGCGGCGGGCATTGTCACCTGCCCCTCGCCTGCCGTTATTGGCGAGAAGCTGCAGTCCGCCATTTCAGCGAAGAAGTGAACAGCTTACAATTTTGAGCCTGGTGAAAGAGATTTGGAACGAACATTTGGAATGATCAAGCCCGATGCCGTTCAAAACGGCTATGCGGGCGATATCTTGAACATCATTCGCGACAATGGATTTCGCGTCGTTGGGATGAAGCTGCGGAAGATTGCGCTGCATGAGGCGCAAGTTTTTTATGAAGTCCACAAAGAGCGGCCCTTCTATAACAGCCTCGTCAAGTTTATGAGCGAAGGCCCGGTGGTGGTGATGGTGCTCGAGCGTGAGAACGCTATCGCCAAGTGGCGCGATGTGATGGGCGCAACGAACCCGGCCAATGCCGCCGAGGGAACAATCAGGAGACGGTTTGCCGAAAGCATTGAGCGCAATGCTGTCCATGGTTCCGATGGGCCTGAAACGGCGGCGCAGGAGATACCGTTTTTCTTCAGTACTGCGGAGCTGCTGTAATCTCAAAGTAAGACTTACGCTCGGTTGAAGATACGCCCTGAGAACAGTTCCTCGAGTTTTGCCGCGAATGCCTTGGGACGCAGGATATACCCAGTGTGGCCTCCCGGGAACTCGACCGCTGCGACGCCCAGCAACTCAGCCACCGCGACCGCGCATCGATGGGGACGGGTGGATCGAGATCCTGTGCCGATTGCCGGTACAATTTTGGATCTTGAGGCTGTCAAGGCGCCAAGGTCCGGTTGATAACGCGTGACAGCCGGCACGTCATAAGCGAGGAATTGGTGAAGGTCCGCCAAACGCTGTGCCGCGGATTGCGGATCCATGGCGGGAGCGAGTGGAGCTGGCACTTCCGGCTCACGGTCGTTGATATCGACGCCGCTTCGCGCGATCATGAGCTTCATTGCGGCAGGAAGCCCCTCGCGCTGAAACGTCTCATGCAATTCCGCATGGCTCCGCAGTGCTTCTTCCTGCTCCGCGCCGTTAAGCAGCCTGTATACGGGTGGTTCATGAGCGACCAGCAGGCGGACATGTTCACTATGGTGGGCTGCGAGTTCGAGGCCAATTAGGGCTCCAATGCTGCTGCCGAACACAAAGGCTGGCTCGGGAGAGAGTGCGGCAATCAATCGCCCGGCGTCAGCAGCGTGTGTTGCGAGCTCGCAGCCTTCGGCTCCTAGTGGCTTGCTGCGCGATAATCCGCGGCGGTCGTAGGTAACAACCGTGAACCGATCGGCAAGCGCCTCTGAGCCGTCGGCGTTACCCGCGCCGCCTTGCAGGATCAGCAGCATCGGTCCTGCACTGCGCTTTGTGTAATAGAGATTCACTTCGGGTGATTCGATTAGACCGGCTTGCATATCAGGTATCCTGATATTAGGATACCTGATATGATGAAACATGTCAAGGAAAATAGGCAACCCCGGTCTCAAGCCGATCACGGTTCTGTTGCGGCAGCTCCAAAGCGCTATGCGGCAGTCCATCGAGGAGGCCCTTCGAGAGGACGACTTGACGATATCCCAGGCGAATGTGCTCACGGAACTCGCGTACGGCCCGGCTCGCTCCAACGCGGAGTTGGCTCGTATTCACTTTGTGACGCCGCAGACAATGGTTGAAATCTTAATGTCGCTGGAGCGCAGAGGCCTGATGGTGCGTACGCCACAGCCTGAGGGCGGTCGAGCGATGCTCGCGGAACTGACGAAAGAAGGGACCAGGAAGGTGTTTGCCGTACATCTAGCGATGCGTCAGGTGGAGGAGCGGCTGCTAAGCGCACTGTCGAGGGAAAATGTTTCACGCTTGCGGCGGTTGCTCGAGGACTGTCTCGTCGCGCTCGCGAAGGATGAGCCGGGGGCTTGATGGCGATTTATGATGGTCAGCGCTACTCCGTGGGGGAGTAATCTCGATGTAGTCGAGCCAGGCGAGGTCGCCGCCGCCGGGAGTTCCAATGATTCGAATCTGGTCGCCGGGACGTAGAGCGATTCTGGTAATTTTCTCGCGTGTCGATGTATCGCCGTTCGGCAGATTTGAAGGCAGGCTGGCGTCGGCGATCCACGACCGGATTAGCTGATCGCCTACGAACAATTGGAAGCGAGCCGCGCCGCTATTTCCGTCGAAATACTGCACCTCCATGTTGTACCAGCCGGGTGAGCCTTTGTAGACGAAAGACGCAGTGCAACTTTTCGTGGGTTCTGCGCAACCAATCGCTTTTCCATTGGAAGCGTCTTCCCAGGGGGTGATGTCTTCGATTGTGTAACCATCCAATTGCATTGATTCGGCTTCCATGCGGTTTGGAAAATGACCGGCCCGGCCTTTTGCGTCGGGTATTCCCGATTCGTGGAGGAACCAATCACAGACTGCATCGCGCCATACGATCGCGTGGCCGGCTTGATACTCGAGTTTTGCGAGGATGCTTGAATATCGTTCGCCGTCAATGCGGCCGCGCAACGTGCTCCACCATCGCGGGAAGAACTGTGCTTCGGCAGCTGCGTCGTAATGCGAATCATAGACGTACTGGATGACAGTTTTGCCGGAATGAAGCACATGTGTGTACGGCACGTGATGCATGAAGAGGAGCAAATCGTCGGGGCAGGTAGCGAGGGACTCGTACATGCGCGCGATTGCCGGCGGATACTCCCCCGTATAGCCGGTGCCTGTTTCGACTGTACGATCCATGCCGATGCCGGTGCGATCCGCGCGTATCCACTGGCCCCAGCCGTTTCTCTCGGCCGATTCGATGCCCGGCCCGTAGTGACCACGCAAAATATTTGTCAGAGTGCCAAGGCCTAGTGGTCCCGTATAGCCCTCGTAAGCAGGCCACGATTCCAATTCGATTGTGCTTATCGTGGAGACAACGAGAGGATCGTCGCCGAAAGTCAGGCGGGTCCATTCATCCGCGATCCGCCTTGCAGAGAGTCCGGGATTCCACGCGAGCCGGCCGAATCCGTACAGATTCGCAAGCGCGAGATCGTTGCCCATCCAGTTGAGATCGCGGCCCACGTTTGCCACTCCGACCAATCCCCCTAATGGACGGTGAAAGGTTTTGCCCGACACGATGTCTTTGACTCGATCGCTGCCGTTAACCAGGAAATCGAAATCGAGAATCTCTTTCCACATTGGCACGAGATAACAAACGTGCCGTTGCTGCCCCGTGTATTCCTGCGTGATCTGGAGCTCGAGAGTTTCGTTTGTCTTATGGAGGGCGCCGATTAACGGTGAGACCGGTTCGCGTACCTGGAAGTCGATTGGCCCGTACTTGATTTGAACTGCGGCGTTCGAGTCGAACTTGCCATCGAGCGGCTCGAAATTATCGTAAGCGGCTCGCGCGCGGTCGTTCTTGAGATTTCGCCAGTCCATGTGGTGGTTGTAGACGAAACCGCGGTAGACGACGATTCCGCCATGCTGGGCCAGCGCCGCCGCAAGGACGTTGGCCGCATCGGCATGTGTGCGGCCGTATGTGGAAGGTCCTACGCGACCCTCGGAATCCGCTTTTAGGGTGAAGCCGCCGAAGTCCGGAATTGCGCGGTAAATTTCGTCGACTTTATCGCTCCACCACTTGGCGACGCGCGGGTCGAGTGGGTCAAACGTGTCCAGGCCGCCGCTTGTTTTGGGGCTGCCAAGATCGACTGAGATCGACAACCGCACGCCCCAGGGGCGAAAGGCATCCGCGACATGCGCGAGCTGGGGCAGAAATTCAGAGGTTAGGATGCGCGGGTTGGCATTGACATTGTTGACAGTGCATCCGTTGATGCCAAGCGAGGCTAGCAGCCGCGCGTAATCGGCTGCCCTAGTCAAATCGGTCACGACATTGCCGTTCTCGAAGAAGATCGAGCGGCCGCCGTAGCCGCGTTCGATGCTGCCGTCCAGATTGTCCCACTGGTTCACCCACCGTATGGGCGCGTATGGATTACTTTTCTCGTCGAGTCGATCGATAGGCTCGTTGAGAGCGATATGGCGGAGCAGGGCGAAAGATCCGTAAAGGGCGCCACGATCGTTTGCCGCTGCGATCAGTAGGACATTCCGGCGCTCGATCGTCACTGTCTTCAACCAATAGCCGTCGGGGATGAGATCGGACGGCGGTGAAAGCCGCGGGAAAGCGCGCTTGACCGATTCGAGCGTGCCTAACACGATCGCGTCTTCGGGCGCCACAGAATTGCCGACCCGCAAGGTGCGTCCAAGCAGTCCGCGAACGCCGCGGATCAGCTCGGATTGAGCGGAGCCGAGGGCAGGCGAATTGTCCAGTTTTGCGACAGTTGCAGGCAGGCGGCGATAGGTATCGGTGAGCGCCAAACCCTGTACCGGAGCGTACCGCAGCCAAGCTTCGTATCCGGTTTCCGCTCGCAGATAGGGGTGGGCAAGTAGGGCGAGGGCGGCGAGCGGGAGGGCAGTTCTGCTTCGCATCGTTAATTCGAATACAAAACGATATCACAGCTAACGCAGTTCCTCTCGGCTATCGTAACGAATCATGCCAGTTGCATTACTAGGGGGCCATTGACAGGTAATCAAGGTCAGCATTATAGTTCGAAACACGTACTAATGAGGCTAGTCAATTTGAACCCCCTGCGGGCCGCCTCGAGTGAAACTGCCCGGCATATCAATCGCCGTGTGGTCCTCAATCTGATCCGGAACCGGCAGCCTATTTCGAGAGCCGATGTCGCCCGGTGTTCCGGTCTGCAGCGCAGTACTGTGTCGCTCATCACCGAAGAGCTGATCGCGGACCGGTGGGTAGTGGAAGGTCCCACGGGCCGGTTGCCTCGGGGGAGAAGACCCACGTTTTTGAGGCTGGACGAGCAGCGGGTAGTCATCTGCGTCGACATACGGCCCTCCCGGATCACGTTTGGAGTGGGTGATGTAAACGGCTCATTCACCTTGCAAGATTCCATCCCAACTCCCTCCGATCCGGCGGTCGCGGTAAAGGAACTGGCGAGCCGGATACGCCCGCTGATCGAAGCTCAGCCGGAGACACGGTTTGAAGGCATTGGCGTCAGCCTGCCCGGCCGGATCGACCTATCGAGTCACGAGCTTGTTTTTGCCCCGAACTTAAGATGGCCCATCACCAATCTGAAAGGCCCGCTCGAACGGGAGACCGGCCTCGAAGTCGAACTGGAAAATGCAGCCAATGCCTGCGCGTTGTCCGAGATTTGGTTCGGCCAGGGCGAAGTTCGAGATCTGGTGGCGGTCACCGTGTCGGAGGGCATTGGCGCCGGCATTATTGCCCACGGGCAGCTCATCACCGGAAGGCGGGGTATGGCGGGCGAGTTCGGCCACGTGCCGCTCGATGCCAACGGTCCGCTGTGCAGCTGCGGTACGCGCGGATGTTGGGAGGTTCTAGCTTCAAACCGCGCGGCGCTTCGCTACTATTTTGAATCGCGCGCGCAGGAAATTCTCCCTGATGCGAACGATTTCACATTCCAGCATCTGCTTGGTCTGGCGGAACGGGGAGATGTTCTCGCCAACCGGGCGCTCACGCGCATGGCCGTTCAACTGGGCCGCGGCACGCGAATGATTGTGGCGGGGCTGGCGCCTGAAGCGATTACTTTCATCGGGGAGTTCACGGCCGCCTGGAACCGATTTCGCCCAGTGATCGAGGCCGAGATCCAAGCTCAAAGCATTTCGGCCCAGCCGACCCGGTTACTAGCCGCCCAGGACGGGGCGACGGCACGCGTGCGAGGCACCATCGCGCTCGTGTTTCAGAAGCATTTTGGAATGGCTGCGTCCGTCCCGCAGCAGATTTAGCCGTTCCTCAGGAGAAGTATCGAAGGAGAAGTATCTATGTCGAGATCAGAAGCCGTGGCCTACCGCTTCCGTCTTTTCCACAGCGCCACGCCAATTGCGCTTTGCGGCTTGCTCGTATTCGCGACGCTCGTTGCCGTGTTCGATGCCAATGCGCAGGTCCTGTACGGGTCGCTGACCGGAAACGTAAGCGATCCAACCGGCGCGGCAGTTACTAACGCAACTGTCGAGGCTTTGAACATGGCCACAGGAATATCCAAACACGCAGCGACAGACGCGCACGGGCTGTATTTAATCACCGACCTGCAGCCTGGCCCCTACAAGATTACGATACGTGCGACGGGGTTTGCCGAGCTTGTTCAAACCGGAATTGAGTTGAAGGAAAACTCGGTTGTACGAACGGACGCGCGCTTACAGGTTGCGCGGCAGAATGAGATCGTAACGGTGGCATCGACTACCGAGGCGCTGCAGACTGACCGCGCGGATGTGAACACGCAGCTATCCTCGACGCAGGTCGCCAATTTACCGTCGACCTCGAGCACTGGGCGAAACTTTGAAAGCTTGTTCCGAATCGTTCCCGGCTTCACGCCGCCGGCTGAGCAGAACTCGGCCGCGGGCAATCCTCAGCGATCGATGGCGACGAACGTCAACGGCGTCAGCGATGTCAATAATTACGTTCAGCTTGACGGAGCCAACGTCCAATACACCTGGCTTCCGTACATCATCGCCTATGTTCCGCCAGTCGAGGCCATTGAGACGGTGAACATGGTGACCAACAGTTTCAACGCCGAGCAGGGTTTGGCGGGCGGCTCGTCGATCAACGTAGCGATCAAATCCGGAACGAACCAGTTCCACGGAGCGGCGTGGGAGTACAACACAAACACCGACTTCAACGCCCGCAGCTACTTTTATTACGGAGGCAGCGTTCCGAAAAACATCCTCAACCAGTTTGGGGCGTCGTTAGGCGGTCCGATCAAAAAGAACAAATTGTTCTTCTTCATGGATTGGGAACGAACCATGCAGCGCGAAGCTATTTCAGGACTGCTGACGGTGCCCACTACGAACCTGATTCAGGGGAACTTCGGCGGTACCAGTGCGACGATCTATAACCCCTACACCGGCAATCCGAACGGGACGGGTCGAGTACCGTTTGCAGGTAACGTGATCCCCTCGACTTACTTCGATCCGGCGGCGGCAAAGATGGCATCGCTCATTCCGGCGCCGAATCAGAACGTGTCCGGCATCGCGAACAACTATTTCGGTGCGGACGATTATTCGTTCACCCGCGACAGCGCCGACGTGAAGGTCAACTACAACCCCACCGACAACTCTTCGGTGTTTGGCCGCTACAGCATTTCGCCGGACACGATCGTCGATCCATTTCAGCTGGGAGCGGCTGAAGGCGGGACGTGGGATGGCGGGCAGCCAGGAACGGCTTTCGGGACTATTCAGAGCGGGGCGGTTGGCGGCACATACACATTCGCGCCGAACGTTCTTCTCGACGGAAACGCCGGGTATACGCGCCAGCGGGTGGGCGCGGAAGCGACCGACATCAACGGCAATTACGGATTGGATGTGTTGCACATTCCCGGCACGAACGGTTCGAACAAGCTGCAGGGCGGCATTCCTTACTTCGATATCACGAGCGGAAGCGGCACGAACTTCGCGCCGCTTGGAAACTCAAATACGGGCAACCCGTTCCTGTTTCGCGATAACAATTACACGGGAGCGGTGAACCTGGGCTGGGTGAAGGGCGCTCATGCGTTGCGCTTCGGATGGAACTACATACATGGCGCCATGAACCACTTTCAGCCTCAGGGCGGGACTTTTCAGACGGCGCGCGGCTCGTTCCAGTTCACCGGCGGATTGACGACGCTGAACGCTAAGGGCGCGCCGGCGGCGAATCTATATAACGCATGGGCCGACTTTCTGCTCGGACTGCCGACACAGGAAGGAAAGGCGATTCAGAACATAGATCCCAACTCGGTGCGTATGTCGTCGTATGGCTATTACGCGCAAGATACCTGGCAAGTGAGCCGGAACTTAACTCTGACTTACGGGCTACGATACGAGTACTATCCTTTCGCGACACGCGACCATTACGGCTCGTTCCGCTTCGATCCTACAACTGGATTGGTGTTGATCGGCGGCCAGGGCGGGGTACCAGAAGATACGGGTGAATATGTTAGCTGGGCCAATTTCGCGCCTCGTCTGGGCATTGCTTACCGCTTGGGCCAGAAAACGGTAGTTCGAGCGGGCGCGGGCATTACCATCGATCCCGACAATTTCCGCGACATGCGCAACACGTATCCGGCTATTATCAACACCTCCTATCCGGGAGCCAGTTCCTATCAGGCCGCGGCTACGTTAACGGGCTATGCGCCTCCGGGCCTCACGCCGCTCAGTCCCCTCACCGGGCTTCCTACACCTGCGCCCATCAATCTCAGTTCAGGCAAGATCCCGCTGCCTACCAACGTAGGCGACGAAACAGTGCCTAATCCATATCGTCGAGGCCAGATCCAGTCGTACAACTTCACGATCCAACGCGAGCTAGCGTGGGGATTCGTCGCTCAAGCGGGGTACGTAGGAACCCACGAAGTACGGCAGATGTCGAATGTCAACATCAATGCCTCCTATCCAGGCGGCGGCACGGCGGGGCGGCTGCTCTATGGATTGTACGGCTTGACTGCGGATATCAACGCCGCCGAGCCGTTTGGCACCTCCCGCTACAATTCGCTGCAAACGCAGCTAACCCGGCGCGTAGGGTCCGCCCAGATCGGCATGTCGTACGTGTATTCGAAGGCGATGGATTATGCGGACAACAGCACATACAACGGCCTGACCTTTGCTTACCCTACGTACTGGCAGCGGAACTGGGCTCTCGCTGGATATGACCGGACGCACAACTTCGAGCTTTGGTCGGTGTACGAGCTGCCCTTCGGACCCGGCAAGAAGTTTGCTTCGCAGGGAATCGTATCGCGGATTGTCGGCGGATGGCAGTTGAACGCCATTCTCACGCGAGCGAGCGGCTTGCCGTTCACGGTAACTTCCTCGAGCACGCCGTGCAATTGTCCAGGCAATACGGAAGTCGCCAGTCAAGTGCTCCCTTCCGTTCAGATTCTGGGCGGGCATGGCTCGGGAGATCCGTATTTCAATACCGCCGCATACGCTCCGGTTACAACCGCCGTTTTCGGCAACAGCGGGAGAAACAGCCTGCGCGGACCGGGCTTGTTCGATCTCGATCTCGGTGTGTTCCGCACGTTCGATCTCACCGAGCGTTTCAAGCTGCAGTTCCGCGCGGAATCGTTCGCCATTACAAACACCGCGCAATTTGCGAACCCCTCTGTACTCAGCGTTGGGAACAGCGGTTTCGGAAACATTACTTCGGTGAATGGCGGTAACCGGACGATCCGGCTTGGGATGAGATTTTCGTTCTAGCTCAAGGCCTATTTTCGTCTTGTATTCGCCTTGAGAGCGTGGTATTCTCCCTAATGCCGCGCCCTGCGGTTGGAGACATCTATGCCGATCAGCCAAATGCTTCTTCCTGAATTTGACCAGGAGATGATGAATACCCGGAAAGTTCTCGAACGTGTTCCGGATGACAAGTTGGAATACAAACCGCATGTGAAGTCGATGACTCTGGGCCGTTTGGCCGGACATGTGGCGGAGTTGCCCAATTGGGCGACGCATACGTTGCAAATGGAGGAATTAACAATTACGGGCGACTTCAAGCCCTTTATTCCGAAATCGCGGCAGGAGATTCTCGACACTTTCGACAAGCATGTAGGTGAAGCAAGGGAAGTCATAAGCAAAGCCACCGATGACGATTGGGGGAAGACTTGGACGTTGAAGTTCGGGGAAGAGACGATCATGTCGATGCCGCGTACGGCCGTGCTTCGCAACATGGTGATTAGTCATTTGATCCATCACCGTGGGCAGCTTGGCGTCTACCTGCGTTTGAATGAAGTGGAAATTCCGGGAATGTATGGGCCGTCGGCGGACGAAATGCAGTTCTGGAATCAGAAAGCCGTGGCGGCGAAGCAGACGGCTGCGAGCTAGGTTAGATACTGTAGATTGGTGGCTTAAACGGGCAGGCCTCGGACGCGATGGCGTGCCTCACCGAGGAGCCGAAGCATGATATCGGAAGATCTCTCTCGCCGAGATTTTATGAGAAAGTCAGCCGCTGGCGTGGCGCTTGCAGTGGGTCCGGCTGTGCGTCCATCGCTGGGTGCAAACGACAAAATCAATATCGCCTGGATTGGCGTTGGCACTCGTGGAAATTACCTGATGGACATGTTCTACGAGAAGTCTTCCGATTTGGCGTCGGTGGTTGCGGTTTGCGACGCCTATACGGGGTATCAGGACAGAGCCAAGGAAAAGGTCAAATCGAAAGAGGGCAAAGATCTCAAGATTTACGCCGATTATCACGAGCTTCTGTCGCGGCCTGAGATCGACGCCGTCGTTATTGCCACGCCCGAACATTTGCACTATCACATGGCTCTCGCCGCCATCGAGGCGAAGAAGAACATTTATCTCGAAAAGCCTCTTGCTCATACGATCGAGCAGGGCGCCGAACTCGTAAAGGCCGGCGAAGCTTCGGACAAGGTAATTCAGGTTGGTACGCAGAACCGCAGCAACTCCCTCTACCAGAAAGCGAAAGAGATGGTGGGGCAAGGGATGGTAGGAAAGGTGCATTATGTGCGCGCATTCTGGTATCGCAACGATGTGCCTTCAAAACCGATCTGGCGCTACAACATTCCAAGCGATGCCAGCCCGGAAAATACGGACTGGAACCGCTTCCTCGAAGACGCTCCGAAGCGCGCCTGGGATCCGCGCCGTTTTTATCAGTGGCGTTTGTATTGGGATTATTCGAGCGGCATTTCAACCGATCTTTTGGTTCACCAGACCGACATTACGAATTATGTTTGTGGTAAGACGACTCCCCTATCCTGCATGGCGTCGGGCGGGATCTATAAATGGACGGACCCCGGCGACGATCGCGACACGCCCGACACGTTCAGCGCCATTTACGAGTATCCGGACAAGTTTCACATTCTGTATTCGAGTTATTTCGGAAATGAGCACTACGGCTACGGCGAGCAATTCATGGGCGACGAAGGCACGATCGAAGTAAACAGCCGGCAATATCTGTATTTCTATCCCGAAAAGTACACGAACCGCGCGAAGACTCCCGAGCTGATTCCGGCACAGGTAAAGGAACGTAAGGAACTTCAGGTCGCGCTGCCCAAGAACGACAACATTGCAGTTCAATCGCACATTCACAACTATCTGATGTCGGTGCTTGGGAAGGAACAACCCATCGCACCTGTGCATGTAGGGCAGCAGGCGGCGATCGGCGGGCACATGGCGACGCTCTCGTTCAAAGCGAACAAGAAAGTGCTCTGGGACGATGCCGCGCAGAAGTACAGTTACGTTTAGCTGGATTGTAGCAACCGCTCCCTCGCGGTCGCGGCTCGGAAGACCAACTCTCCCTGGCGGTCGTGGCTCGGAAACGAAGCTTGTGGATTCAACTGTTTGGCCGAGCCGCGCACGCAAGTAAGCGGTCCGGTGACGAAGTTCGGCTAAAACCGCAGATGCAGGGCGACCTGGATGATTCGCGGGCCCGTCGGGTTGGCGGGATCGGTTGCTCCAACTACATTTGAAATAATTCCGAACTGCGACGAACCGATCGTTGTTGCGGGGTTGTCGAAATTCGTGTGATTGAAGATGTTGAAGGCGTCGCCGCGCAGCTCAGCATCCAGTTTCTCTCCGAAGAGAAAGAAGTGCTTTGCCAGCGCCAGATCCGTATTAATGAATCCCGGACCGCGCAATCCGTTGCGCGGAAACGTGCCATAGGTGAATTGGCCTACGAGCGCTGCTGGGTCGGTCTGGGATAAAGTATTTAGCGCGATCAATCTTGCATTCGAGAAATTGCTCGGGTTGAAGTAATAATTCCCGCCCACGCCGTTAATCGTTTGATAGTTGTGCGCGTTGTAAGTGGTCACGGTATTTCCCACCAGGTCGGCGCGCACCAGTCCTGCTTGACCGTCTCCCGCCGGACCAGGGTCGGTGTTGTTGGTCGATAATCCGGAGAGGATATCGAGTGGAAACCCGCTGCGCCAAGTCACAATCGGATACAAACTCCAGCCCTTTGTCAGCAGCCTGGGGCCGCTCTTCCATAATTGATCGAACGGCAGATCCCAGCCGCCCGAAAATGACAACATATTCCGGATGTCGGTATCGCCGGAGCCGCGGAACGCATCGTGATCGTAAGCAGGCACTTGAAGATTTCGCTGCCGGAACCCCGAAACATTATCGATTTCATGACCCCAGGTGTAGGCAAGAGTGAAGAACGAGCTTCCAACATAAGGGTTGCCGCTAATCCGTTTCGTCAGGTTCGCCTGCATCGCGTTGTAATTGGCTTTTCCGATGTTCTGAAATTCATCCAGGTAACTGAACGTGCTATTGGTTGGATCGCCTGGATCGTAAAGGCGATAGTTCTGGCCTAACACATAGGGATTCACATCGACCAGTCCCGTGAGCCCATGAGCGGAATACCCGACGTAGGCCGTTTCAAGCGTTAGTCCTGAAGCAAGCTCTTGTTGCACCGAAAAGTTGTATTGAAAGACGTAGGGTGTCTTTAGGTTGGGATCGACAAAGAAAACGCCGCCGCCCCCGACCGGCAGAAATCCAGCACTAGCGAAGTTCAAGCTGGAAGTCGGCGGCGTCGATGGGAAGGGATTCACAGCGCCGGCCGCCGCAAATGGATTCTCCATCGACCCTGGCGGCAAACCGGTGGTCGAATTCACGCCGGGTAACGTTAAATCCGCGAAAGAAAAAAACGGAGCTTGCCCATTAAACTGGAGGTTGTCCTCGCCTTTCAAAATGTCGTAAAACATTCCAAATCCGCCGCGGATGCTGGTTTTCCCGTCTCCGCGCGGATCCCATGCGAAGCCGAATCGAGGCGCCCAGTCTCGTTTGTCCGGGAAATTCACGCCTCTGGGGGCCCCTGCGTCACCCGGGAAAACCAAGCCCGTAGGCGCATCGGGAAATCGAGTTGACTGCAGCCCTGGGATAAAGGAAAATGTGCGGCTTTGGGTATCGTACTTGGGCTGTGCGTACTCATACCTGACGCCAAGATTTAGTGTCAGCCGTTTTGTTACATGCCACTCGTCCTGCGCATAACCCGCATAAGAATTGGAGCGTATGTTCGAGGGCGCTTTCGGATACTGAACGTATTCGTCGGGCAATCCAAGCAAAAAGTCAGCCAGATCGGTGCCCGAACCGACGTTGGTCCCGGGCCCGTAAAAGATAAAACTGCCATTGATGTAGTAATCGAAGACAGTATTATTCTGATAGGGCGAAAAGTAGAAGCCGTACTTCATGTTGTGCGTGCCTTTAGTCCACGAAAGATTTTCATAAAAGGCGTAAGTGTTGTTAATCAGATTCGTCGGGCCGTTCGGATCAAAGCCGACATTCAATCCGCTGCCTTCGAAGGTCAGGAGCGTCGGCCCATGCGGATCGTCCGAAATGATGTTAATTCCCAGTTGATTTGGATTGGGCAATGTTGTGGCTGGCAAAAACTGATCGGCATTACTCCGCTGGGCCGTTACCCGAAACTCATTCAACAACGCCGGAGTGAACGTGTGGCTGTAGGTGATTGCGCCGTAATAAGTTGTTTGAAGCTGATTGTCTGTATATCCGGGCACATCGGCTCCTCCCGTCGTATCCGTAAACGGTTGAGCCTCCGTCGTGTTGCTTTCTACAAACGTTCCGCTAATTGTGTCGCGTCCGGTTAGGTTGATATCGATCTTGCCGAGATAGGAATCGATATTATCCAAAGCGAGAGCGGACGAAGCCAGAATTCCCGTCGGCGAAATCGGTATCAGGTTATTTTTAAAATAGGCTTGCGCCACAGGATCGATTTTGGTGGGATCGATGATCGCTTGCGAAGCGAGAGCCGGATTCGACTGATAGTACGGATTCGCCAGCAAAAAACTGGCCACACTCGGATTGGGGCCACCGTTTAGAGACTGCGAAAAATTGCCTTGCGCTTCGAGCGGCGTGTAAACGGGGATATTGCCATCCTCCGAAATAGAATGCTGACGCTGGCCCTGATACGAAAAGAAGAAAAATACCTTGTTGCGGCCGTCGAGAAGTTTCGGAATCATCACCGGGCCGCCGAGGGTGCCTCCAAATTGGTTGCGCTTCAAAACACTTCTCGATTCTCCGTCTTCGTTGCGGAAGAAATCGTTAGCATTTAAGGCGTCGTTGCGAGCATAGTCATACGCGGTCCCGTGGACTTCGTTGCCTCCGCTTTTCGTAACCACGCTCACGATGCCTCCGGCGTTACGCCCGTATTCCGCGTTGTAATTGCTTTCAATTATCCGAAATTCGGCGATGGCGTCGGGATTTGGATTGACAACGTAGCTGTTGTTGAGCAGGTCGTTATTATTGCCGCCGTCCAGGAGAAATGTCACTGAATCGGTCCGGCCGCCGCCGATGCTGTATCCTGCACTCTGCCCGGTATTGTCCGGGTTAGTTGGGGTTGCACCGGGTAGCGTCTGTATCAAATTGAAGACGTTCCTGCCGTTCAACGGAAGCTCGTAAATCGCTTGGCCTGTTACAGTGCCGCCGACAGTAGAGTTCTGCGTTTCAACGCCCGTGCCCTGCGCACTCACATTAACCGTGTCGGTGAGTTGTCCGACTTCAAGCTGCAGGTCGATGCGCAGCGTCTGGTTGATGTCGAGTGGATTTTGCGTTTCCGATTCGGTTTTGCTGAATCCCGTTGCTTCCGCCGTGATTTTGTACATGCCAACGGGCAACTGCCGGACCTGATAGTAGCCCCTGTCATCCGTGTGTGTGACCTTGGTGGCCTGGGTCGCCCCGTTTGTAACGGTCACTTTCGCGTTGAGGATATATCCCCCTGAAGCATCGGTGACGTTTCCGACGATGCTTCCCGTCGCATCTTGCGCCCATGCGCCTCCAGTAAATATGGCGTAGACGAACGCCGCCATAATCGCGTGCCGGGCTGTTGTCACGAAATCGACCCCCTCCGCTCGGACAGTGTTAGAGTTGTAGGCTTTCTGAGAAATCTACCATAGATGGAGAGCAAAAGATAATGCATTTCCCATATTGCATGCCGAAAAGTGTGCGGCGATGTTGCTCTTTTCGCGAGAACTCGCGCAGGATTAAGATTCGGTTTCATCCCTCGAGTACGTTCTATCGGACGCATAAAACATTTTGTTAGAAAAATGTCGGAGTACCCGTTAGAATATACGCATGCAGTCCTCTGAAACAAAAACAAAGCGAACACGGAAAGGCGTAGAGGAGACAAACGCCTCACCGGTGGCTGTTCCAGCCGCTGCCAGCGAAGAACCTACGAAAGCGAGACGTCGAGCCGTTGTCAAAACGCCAACGGTCGAAACAACGCCTTCGGTCAAGCATCGCGGCGCGGCGAGGAAAACTGCCGCTCCAGAATCCGAACGGCCGTCGGTTGAGACCTCAGCTGGCGCCAAGGGCCATTTCAGTCCCCCCATTACCCGGGACGCGATTGCTGCGCTGGCTTATTCTTACTGGGAGGCTCGCGGCTTCCAAGGCGGCTCGCCCGAAGACGATTGGTTTCGAGCTGAACGCGAACTGCAATCACGATAAGGGAAATCGCACCTGGTAGACGTTCGGTTACAACCAAAATTCCTGGCGATTCGTCATTGAAATTGAAGGGTTCGTTTTAGCGCCTACCTCCGGCGGCTAAAGTTCTCCGGTAAGCTAAAAGAACAGTTCTTCTACGTCCAGGTTTTTTCGCATGAGTGAACCGCCTACTGGACAGCAGGACGGAGTTCCTGCTTCCGGTTCGTTCCGGCCAAAGTCGGCATTGATTACTACGATTGCGTGGCTTCGCGATTTGATGTTGTCAGTTCTCATCGCGATGCTCATTATTCTTTTTCTCTATCGGCCTGTAAGGGTGGAAGGAACTAGCATGATGCCGAGCCTGTACGATCAGGAGCGGCTGTTTATCAACCAGTTCAGCTATAAGTTCGGGGGCGATATTCATCGCGGAGATACGGTTGTTTTCTGGTTTCCGCGCGACACCACGAAGTCTTACATAAAGCGCGTCATCGGCATTCCAGGAGACGTTATCGCGATTGATGACGGTACGGTCATCCTGAATGGGCGCCCGCTTAAGGAGGCTTATGTTCCTCCGGAATACCGCGACCAGATCTCGGTGCTGCCGCAGCGTATTCCTCCCGGCAATTACTTCGTGCTAGGCGATCATCGAAGCTCATCGAATGATAGCCGGATGTGGGGCTTTGTTCCCCGAAATTACATTTACGGCAAAGCTGTTTTCGTATTTTGGCCGCTCGAACACGCCGGCACTGTGCGCTAATCGACTGTCCGAGAATCAATTGCATGGTGGGGCAGGCCATCGCGTTTTGTGGCCTGCCTGTTCGCGAACCCCACGCAGACGACACAAAACGATCGTCTGCGCCACCTTCATCGGCGGTTGAGGAGCCAGAGCAGGAAGGACGCAACAAGGCTCAAGACGATGCACGTGACAATCGGAAAATAGAACGTGCTATTTTTGCCGCGCCAAACAATATCACCCGGCAGGCGCCCGAAGGGCAGGGAAGTTCTCCCGAGCGCCGAAATGATCAGCCCTAGCGCGACCAATACGAGTCCGGAGTAGATGAGGAGCTTTCCCACTCTTTCAACCTAACGCGGCGGAAATCGGCATGTTTTCGTGCGATACACTAAGCTGCGGAACCATGGATCGTTCATGAGTGAGACCCCCGTTCACCGTCCCAGTCCGGAGTTTTCGCGCCACGCGCATGTTGCGAGCCTGGAGCAATACCGAGGGCTTTACGAAAAAGCGAAACAGGACCCTGCCGCCTTCTGGGGGGATCTGGCGCGCAAGGAACTGAGTTGGTTCAAAGATTTCACGACTGCGCTCGAGTGGCAGCCGCCGTTTGCGAAGTGGTTTGCCGGCGGCAAAATAAACGTCTGCTACAACTGCGTCGACCGGCATCTGGCCGGGCCGCGGAAGAACAAGGTTGCGCTTCTGTTTGAAGGCGAGCCGGGCGATCAGCGCGCCATCACGTACCAGGAGCTGCACCGGCTGGTCTGCCGGTTGGCGACGGTGTTGAAGAACCAAGGTATGAGGACTGGCGACCGCGCCATCATCTACATGCCGATGATTCCCGAGCTGCCTGTCGCTCTTTTGGCATGCGCCCGGCTGGGCATCACGCATAGCGTTGTCTTTGGCGGGTTTTCCGCCGAAGCGCTGCGGGCGCGGATACAGGATCTGGGAGCATCGCTCGTAATCACGGCAGACGGTGGATGGAGGCGCGGCAAGGAAGTCAGGCTGAAGGATGCCGTTGACGAGGCGCTGAACGAGTGCCCGTCAGTAGAGCATGTAATTGTTTTCAAGCGCACGGGTTCGGCGCAAAACATGGCGCAGGGGCGCGATTTCTGGTGGCATCAGCTGGATGCGGCGTTATCGAACGACGCGAGATCCGAAGCCGCTGCCGAGAACTGCCCGGCTGTCGAGCTCGATTCCGAGCATCCTCTCTACGTCCTGTATACGTCGGGCACTACCGGCCAGCCCAAAGGCATTTTGCACACTACCGCCGGCTACCTTTTGCAAACCACGATGACTATGAAGTGGGTGTTCGATCTGCAAGAGGACGACGTTTATTGGTGTACGGCCGACATAGGTTGGGTAACCGGCCACAGCTATATCGTGTATGGTCCGCTTGCGGCGGGCGCAACCTGCGTGATGTATGAAGGCGCTCCCGATTACCCCGCCTTCGACCGATTTTGGCGGATTGTCGAGAAGTACCGGATTTCGATTTTTTATTCTTCGCCGACTGCCATTCGCGCCTTGATTCGCCAGGGAGACAAATGGCCGGAAGCGCACGATTTATCGAGTTTGCGGGTGCTTGGATCGGTGGGCGAGCCGATCAATCCTGCGGCGTGGGAGTGGTATCACCGCGTGATTGGCAAAGAGCGCTGCCCGATTGTGGACACGTGGTGGCAGACCGAAACCGGATCGATCATGATTTCGCCCTTGCCAGGCGCGACGCCGCTAAAGGCTGGATCGGCCACGCTGCCGCTACCGGGCGTTATCGTCGACATCGTCGATACAAAAGGCGAGAGTGTGGGTCCGAATCGGGAGGGTTATTTGGTGATCCGCCAGCCGTGGCCGAGCATGGCGCGTACGATTTGGGGCGATCCTGAAAGATTTGAACAGCAATACTGGTCGCGAGTGCCGGGATCGTACTTTACGGGAGATGCGGCCCGAAAAGACGAAGACGGCTATTTTTGGGTGCTCGGACGAGTTGACGACGTTATGAATGTCAGCGGCCACCGGCTGAGCACGATGGAGATCGAGTCGGCGCTTGTGCATCACCCGGCCGTAGCGGAGGCCGCGGTAGTGGGAAAGCCGCATGAAATTACGGGACAGGCCGTGTGCGCGTTTATCACGCTGAAAGCGGGCAACTGGAATCATGAGGATCTCGGCAAAGATCTTCGGCAGTGGGTCGCAAAGGAAATCGGAGCATTTGCCAGACCCGAAGAAATACGCTTTGCCGACGCGCTGCCGAAGACGCGGAGCGGAAAGATCATGAGAAGGCTGCTTCGCGAGATTGTTACCACGAATGGCGTAACAGGCGATGTAACCACATTGGAAGATCTATCGGTAGTCGCGAAACTCTCGTCTCATCACGAGGAAGACTGAGTTTCCGGGTGCAGGTGGATGGGAATTCGTGAGAATCGAAACAACGTTATAGTTGAATAGAAACTAAATTTGGTTTGGGTAGAGACTAGCTATTGGAGAGTGGCCGATGTGGAGCGATCGTAAACAGGAACCTTCGACGAAGATGAGCCCGGCACTGGATGTCAAACCACAACCTATTTCGACGGCAACGAACTCGGCTCCCCTGGGTTTAACGATCATTGGGAAAGCGATGGTGATCCGGGGACAAATTCGAAGCAGGGAAGATCTGCATGTGGATGGACAGGTTGACGGCACTCTTGACGTTTCGAACTGCCGGCTCACGGTCGGAACAAGCGGCAGAGTAGGCGCGGGAGCCACTGCGCGCGAAGTGGATGTTCTCGGCAGCGTGAATGGCGACGTAGAAGCGTCGAAGAAAATTACGATTCGCAAGGGCGGCAGGCTCGTCGGAGACCTGCGTACACCCGGTATCGTGATTGAAGATGGCGCCTATTTTAAGGGCAAGATCGAGATCGTAAATACGGAGGAGCGCGCAGAAGATCCCGCGGCTCAATCTGAAGACAAGACGACTGTGGCCGGCGCGTAGCCCGACCTAGAGCGAACGATCAGTGGGTCATTGCATAGACGACGTCGTTTACGCCGATGCGTATGCCGAGAGCCGAAAATCTCTCCGGATAGCGAGGATCGTCGGCCCACTCCCAGGAATCGCCAACGTCTGAGTTGAAGGTGATGGCGACCATGATGCGGCCTTTGTCGTCGTAAATGCCGCACCAATGTGCCTGATAGCCGTCAGCTTTGTGACCGGCCTGAAGATGTTCGGCTCCAGGAATCTGATACCGGTCGTCGAGATCGTAGACGGTGTGAAAGATGGGGTCGCTGTCGTCGATATCGACGATGGGGCGATCCGGAAACACCTTCTTCATACTTGCAACGAAGACTGACCATTCCAGCGTGCCGTGAAAGTCGTCGGCCATAAAGAATCCGCCTCGAAGAAGATAGTCGCGGAGCTTCTTGGCTTGCGCGTCAGTCAACCCCCACTCGCCGACTTGCACGGCGTAGACCCACGGCCAATTGTAAACTTCGTTTCCGTCGTCGAGATTCACGGGCTGTTCGACGGAACGCACATGGATGCGTGTCAAGCGGCGGAGAGCGGCGGAAAAATGTCGATCGGCGCGCGGGTAATCCTGCGTCCAAAGCGAAAGGCCTTCGCGCCAATCTCCATCGAACCGGCCGGCGTAGCCATCGTTTGGTCCGGGAGGAAACATCAGGCGGGCAAACGCCCATTCGGTCTTTTCTTGCCAGTCGGGAGGAAGCGGCATGCCTTCGTATTCCACTCCTGGATACTCGCGAAACGGTCTCTGGAAGGCAAATAGCGTGCCGATGCACAGCAAAGCGCACGCGATTCGCCAGAATGCCTTCCGAATGTACATGCGCACAGCCTTGCTCCGAGAATAACGCAGTCGAAATGGCGCGCAGATCGCCTAAAGATATGAGACGTTAGGACGACATTCTCCACATCTCCAATGAATGTACAGGTGGGTTTGTGCGCTGACGCTTGGGCTCGCTCTATATGTATTTGCAGGTAGCGCATTTGCAGGCGGCCCGCAGGGGGACCGCGCCGAGTATATCGGAGGGACCCGGGCCGATATTCCCCTTCGCAATAGCGGAGTGATCGAGACAATCGACCCAACGTACTTCATCTTCGTATCCAAACAAACCCAGATCAAAATCCCGTACGAGCGGATCAACCTGATTGAGTACGGTCAGAAGGTGGACCGGCGGTACATTTCGGCGGCCATGATCTCGCCGCTGTTTCTGCTGGCGAAGAAACGCGAGCACTTTCTGACGATCGGCTTTCAGAATAACGACGGCCATCAGGAAGCTTTGATTTTTCGCGTAGACAAAAGCGACATTCGCGTGGCGCTGGTATCGCTCGAAGCCCGGACGGGGCAGCAGGTGCAGTATCAAGATGAAGAAGCGAGAAAGGCGGGGAAGGGATGAGGCTGTTGGTTTCCGCACTGACGATGGCCGTGCTCGGTGGCGCTCAGAACGCGCCACAGCCGGCCAGTGCCCCTCCGGCTCCGCCTGTCCCTGCCGTGACAAGCTTGGCTAAAATCAAGCGCGTTTATGTCGAAGCTCTGGCCGGAGACTACAGCGCCGAGGCGATCCGGCAACTGATTATCGCGACTTTGCAGCAATCGCATCTTTTTGTATTGACCGACAATCCCGATCGCGCGGATGTCACTTTGCGAGGTGCGGCAAATGACACAGCGTTCACCGACACCTTCGATACGCAGGACAGCGTCAATACGCGCGGAAGCGGCGGAGGATCTTCAGGCCATGCGGCTCCATCCACTCGCCTATCCAGCAGCACTATCTACGGCGGCCTATCGGCAGGCGACAACGATTCCCAACATATCCGGGAGCGCAAGCATGAAGCGTACGCCACGGTTCGTCTTTGCAATCGCGACGGCGACGTCCTTTGGGCAACCACGCAAGAAAGCCGCGGCGCAAAGTTTCATAGCGCAAGCGCCGATGTTGCGGAAAAGGTGAGCCGGCAGCTCCAAGCCGATTTCGCCAAAGCCGTTCACGAGAAAGACAAACCGGCAGATCCAGTGGGGGGCACGCCGGATTCGAGTCATGCTGCAGCCTCATCCAACGCGGCTCAGTAGTGGCTGGCGCGGGCGTAAATTGTAATCCGCTTGCGCGGGGAGTGCGCACCACGAGAGATTTCCACCGCGCGTTCCGGCACATCGAATAAACTGGCAAGCAATCGCCGCACCTGCTCGTTGGCCTTACCTTGCTCCGGCGCTGCGCGGACCTTCAACCTGAGTGTTCCGTCCTCGAGCACAGCCGACAATTCCGTCCGTGACGCTTTGGCGATCACTTTAGCTTCAATTGTCAGAGAGCCGCGCTCTTTCAATTGTGAGCGGAGAGCGCCCAGATCAGTCACCGCCGGAATTCTCATAGGAACGCAAGGCGCGGATCAAATCCGCGGTGGAAGCGGGCTTAACGAAGAGATGGTCCACAAGGTCGGGTTCAAGCGCAGCGCGCAGCGTATTCTTGCCCGACCCTGTTAGCACAATCACCCGGATTCCGGAGTCGAGGGCCTTCAAATCACGGATCAGTTCCACGCCATCCTCCACCTTCGGCAACCCTAAATCAATTACCGCCGCTGAGAAATGGTGTTCGGCGGCTAGGTCTTTCGCACTCGTTCTATCGGAGGCAGAAAGAGCATCAAACCCGCTCTTTGCCAGAAGCAGGGAGCGCAACTCACGCTGGTCTCGATCGTCGTCAACAACAAGAATTTTCATGCTCAAAGAGTCTCCGTCACTTTGCAAACTCGATCCGCGCGACAACCAGATGCGGCATCGTCTGATTCCAGTTCGGAGGCAACGTGTCGAACGGGAGCCGGAACTCACGGGTCGCGCCCGGGTTTAGTGGTTTTCCCTTTGCGCGCACAATGGGCACGCGCTCTCGATGAACCATCTGGCCATTCACGCCATAGAAGAGGCAGTAGACGTCAACCGCATTCAACGGTCTGTCTCCTCTGTTCGTGATTTTGCCATCCACCTCGACCACTTGCTGCTGCATGAAGTTCTCAGCTGCCTGCAGTCGCACATCGCTGAGCTCGAGATTATTTACGTAGGCCTTTGCATCGGCCGATGCCTGCTCCTCCGTTTGTCCCGTTTCGTGAGGCCGGCTCAAGTATATGTAGACTCCGATTAGTAGAACAAGCGTGGCGGCGCCGATCGCGATTGGTACATACGAGACTCTAGGCTTGTCTGGACTCGAAGAAGGCATGGCGGCGTGACTCTTCCAGAGTAGCGAAACCTAAAGGCTTAAGCGGCTGGCCCGCGATAGTGACGATTTCGGTCGTGAGCCGCAACTCGCCCATGCTCGTGTCCCTCCGCGCAGCCTTCATTCCGGTCCATCTGGCCTCCGATGCCTGGACGCTCCCCACATAAAGAATGAGTGGCAGTAAATTCCCTGATAGCCTCAAAAAAGGAGGTCGCATGAAGCGCCGTGAATTCCTGAAAACTGCCAGTGTTTCCGGTTTAGCGAGTCCCATTTTGCTGGGTGCACAAAACGAACTTCCCAAGCGCCCGTACAGAGACGATGTGAAGCTTTCGATCGTCGGCTTTGGCGGCATTATTATGCTGGACCTTCAGCAGGACTACGCAAATCACATAGTGGCAGACGCGATCGAACGGGGAGTGAACTATTTTGATGTGGCTCCGTCGTATGGAAACGGTGAGGCAGAAGAAAAACTCGGTATCGCGCTCGAACCTCATCGCAAGAATGTATTTCTAGCTTGCAAGGCTGAAAGACGCGATGGGCCAGGTGCTCGTGAGCAACTGGAAACATCGCTACGACGCTTAAAGACAGACCATTTTGATCTGTACCAGTTTCACGCTGTAGGAACCGTGGAAGACGCCAGGAAGATTTTGGCTCCTGGTGGCGCGGCTGAAGCCTTCGTAAAAGCAAAACGAGATGGATTGGTTCGGTATGTCGGGTTTTCGGCACATGGCGTGGAGGCAGCCAAACTTTTGATGGAAAGCATGCCACTTGATTCCGTGTTGTTTCCTGTGAATTACGTTAACTATGCGGAAGGGGATTTCGGGCCGCAGATTCTCGCAGAAGCAAAGAAGCGCGGGCTTGCCCGTATGGCCCTGAAAGCGCTGGCGGAAACCACGTGGAAACCGGGCGAAACGAAAACTTATAAAAATTGTTGGTATAGACCGATTGAAGATCCGGCATTAGCGGAAAAGGCCTTGCGCTTCACGTTGTCTGAAGACGTAACGGCGGCAATTCCTCCCGGATATGAGAAATTTTTGAAATTGGCAATGCAGATCGCATCGCGCTTCACGCCGCTGACTCGAAGCGAGCGGCAAGATCTGTTGGCAAGCGCCCGGGGTATTACTCCGATCTTTACCGAAGCGAAGGGAGCCGCGGCGTAGAATTTTGGCCTGAAGCTTTCACCGGCAAACAAACTAAGGAAATGGCGCTCGCGTTCTCGTCTCGTAACCCCGTAGACGAAATCGCGGTCAAATCTTTGGGAGGGTCGGATGAAAGCACTTCGAATGGCTGGCCTGCCCAGCGCCATTCTTGCATTTGCGTTACTGGCTGGCTGCGCGGGCGGACACTACTATGCGGGAGTTACATATGGACCTCCGCCTCCACCTTTCGAGCAGCCCTATGGAGTAGCTCCAGGTCCATACTATGTCTGGACTCCGGGTTTTTACGATTGGGTTGGCGGAACGTGGGTTTGGCGACCTGGCCAGTGGAGACGGCGTCCACATCCCATAGATCAATGGGTTGCACCTCGTTGGGAACGTCAGGGGAATCGCTACCGCTATCATCCAGGCGGATGGCAGCATGGTAATCACTTCCATCGCTGATTACGTTGAAAGCCTGGACCGATACTGGAATCTGTTATCCCAGAAATAAACCACTACGAGGTGGCTGCGCTTGGCTGAAACATCACGGCGTGATTTTCTTCTGCAATCGACTGGAGTATTGGCCTCTGCCACAGTCGCCGAAGGGCAGGCGCCGCCATCGGGTATCAAAAAAACAATCGGTATCCAGATAGGAGCCGTGTCGTTTCAAGACGAAGGTATCGAGCCGGTTCTGGATATTCTCGAGGAGAAAGCCTCCGTCAACACACTATTTATCGCGGCGTTCACTTATGGCCGCGGCATCGCAGGGCGGCAGGTCCCCGGACAGCCGTTGCCCGATCACGGAAAGCGGGAGTACGATACCGGCACGTTTCATGGCGGGAGCTACGCCGCACTTCACCCGCAGTACTATGCCAACACGCCGCTCAAGAAGCTTCGAGCGCCGGACCTTGGCTCTTTCGACGTATTCGAATCGGTACTTCCCGCCTCGCGAAAACGTGGGATGAAGAATATCGCCTGGTTCGAGGATGTCTTTCGCTCCGATATTCCCGGCATCGAGCCGTTGCAGGAGCGCGACCTCCATGGCCGCAATGCCCCTACTCTTTGTTTGAACAATCCCGGCTATCGAAATTTTCTGCTCGATCTGGTCGAAGACTACGCCCGGTCGTGGGATCTTGACGGAATCATGTGGGGATCGGAGAGGCAAGGCGCATTCGCCAATGCGTTGGGCTCCCATCACGGTGGCCGGCTGCAAGATCCGGGCCGCGTGACCTGCTTCTGCGATTTCTGCCGCGCTAAGGCCGCCGCACAGGGTATTCGCGTCGAGCGCGCTCGCAGCGGTTTCCTCGAGCTCGAAAAATTTGTCCTCGAGGCGCGCTCGGGAAGTCGCCCGGTCGATGGCTACTATGTGGAGCTCTGGCGGCTCATGCTTACTTACCCGGAGTTGCTCGCCTGGGAGAATTTGTGGCACGAGAGCTTGCGTGAGACGTATCAGGCGATTTATCAAAAAGTGAAATCCGTTAAACCGGACATGGGCGTCGGGTGGCACATCTGGCATAACAATTCATTCAGTCCGATATACCGGGCCGAGCAAGACTTGCGCCGGATTGCGCCCTATTCCGATTTTTTGAAGATTGTGATGTATCACAACTGCGCTGGGGAACGCATGGCAAGCTATATCAATAATGTCGCGGAGACCGAGTATGGAGACGTGCCCCGCGACGCATTACTTGAATTTCATTACAGTGTTCTGGGTTATGGGGACGAAGGAACTTACAACCGGATTCCCGATACCGGCTTCTCGAGCAATTACGTATTGCAGGAAACCAAGCGCGCTCGCGCTGGACTCGCCGGCACCAAAACATTCCTGTGGCCAGGAATCGACATCGATATTCCTACGGCGGCGAATCACAGCAAATGCAGCCCCAAGGGCACCGGGGGCGCAGTGCTTGCGGCATTCCGTGGAGGGGCTGATGGCGTCATCCTGTCGCGCAAGTATTCTGAAATGAAGTTAGCCAATCTCGCTGGGGCTGGAGCAGCTATCCGCCAATTGGGACTCGTAGGATAATGCAGGACACAAAGACGAGGTAAATCACTTGTGACAAGCCGGCGAAATTCGAGCAGTGCCAAAATCCAGCATCCTGTAGGGTCTGTGAAGGAATCGCAATTCCGCTCCCTCGCGGTCGCGGCTCGGTTCGGATTGCTGTTGTTCCTGGCGGGGGCGATACAACCATATAGTTGGGGTCAATCCGTAACTGCTGCGGGTCCTCAGGCGGCTCCTCGACCACCGGGCCAAAACCCCAACGGCATGCATATCTTCATTTGGGCGGGTCTGAAGTCTCATCTCCCGGGTCAGCATGACTATCCACAGTTCCTTGCCGATTGGAGCAAGATTCTCACCGAACACGGCGCCGTGGTCGATGGCGCTTTACACTCTCCCAGCAGCGCCGACCTCGAACATACGGACGTTGTCGTAATTTACAAAGGGGATGCGGGCTACGTGATCGATAACGAAAAGGCTGCGATTGAAGCGTATGTGAAGCGCGGAGGGGGCTTAGTTAACCTTCACGACTCTTTGTGCGGACCTGATCCGGCTTACCTGGCGACGCTACTCGGTGGCGCGAAGAAGCATGGAGAAGTGAACTATACCTTAGACGCGCCCATCCACTATTCAGTTGTAGACTCATCCGATCCGATCATGAAAGACATGTCCGACATCACGATTCTTGATGAAGCCTTCTTCAGCATGACGTGGGCGAAGAATCCTGACATTCATGTGCTGGCAACCACAAGTATCCCCGCAACACGCAGTGCCGGAAGCCACAAGGGAGAAGTCGTGCCGCAGATCTGGACATACGAACACACATTACCCGGCGGTCAGTCGGCGCGCGCGTTTGTTTGGATGCAGGGGCATCTCTACGCGAATTTCTCTAATTACCAGGTGCAGCGGACGTTACTGCGCGGCATCGCTTGGGCTGCGAAGAAACCGGTCGATGAGCTTGTGAATTATGTGCCGCCGCCTCATCCCACAAGCATGGGAATGCCTACAGCGGGTAGAACGCAGTGAATAAGCGAACCTTCCTCCAAGTATTCTCCTCTGCGCTCGCAACCCCTTTGGTTGGCCGGATCTCCACGTTACTAGCCAAGAACGCTCTCACGAACTGGGCAGGGAACATCGTCTATAGCACCGATCGCTTGCACGAGGCTTCCACTGTCGACGAGATCCGATCATACCTGCGCTCTGAAGACAAGTTGAAAGTGCTCGGCACGCGGCACTGCTTCAACTCCATCGCCGACAGCCGCTACAACCTGCTTTCACTAAAAGCGATGCAGGAAATGACGCTCGATGCGGCATCTCGCACCGTTACCGTTGGAGCAGGTGTGAAATATGGGCAATTAGGCCCATACCTCGACTCGAAAGGATTCGCGCTGCACAATCTGGCTTCCTTACCGCATATTTCGGTTGCGGGCGCGTGCACCACGGCAACACATGGGTCGGGCGAGATGAACGGCAACCTAGCCAGCGCGGTCTCCGGCCTCGAGCTGGTAACAGCGCACGGTGACATGGTGAAACTCAGCCGTGAATCGAACGAAGCGGACTTTCGAGGCGCGGTAGTCGGGCTGGGCGCGTTGGGCGTGATTACACGTGTAACGCTCAAGGTTCAACCCACGTATCAGGTGCGACAGTACGTATATCAGGATCTTCCGCTTCGCCAGATGCAGGACCATTTCGACGAGATCCAGGCGAGCGGCTACAGCGTCAGTCTATTCACCGACTGGCGAGGGAAGAAGATTAGCGAAGTGTGGATCAAGAGCCGCGTTGGGCAAGGGCAGCCATTCTCCGCGCCGCAGGAGCTGTTTGGCGCAAAGTTGGCTCGGCGAAACCTGCATCCGATTGCCGGAATCTCCGCCGAGAATTGCACCGAGCAAATGGGAGTGCCGGGACCGTGGTACGACCGCTTGCCGCATTTTCGGATGGGCTTCACCCCGAGCGCTGGAAAAGAATTACAAACTGAATATTTGATGCCCCGGCGACACGCTATTGAGGCCATCCTGGCAATTGAGCGGCTGCAGGACCAGGTGAGCCCGCACTTGCTGATTTCCGAGATCCGCACCATCGCGGCCGACGACCTCTGGATGAGCACGTGTTACCAGCAGCCGAGCGTTGCGATTCACTTCACCTGGAAGCCGGACTGGCCCGCCGTGCGGAACGTTCTTCCAGTCGTCGAAAGGGAATTGTCTCCGTTTCAGCCGCGCCCGCACTGGGGCAAGTTGTTCACGATGCCGCCGGCTGAACTCAGGCGCCGGTATGAAAAGCTGAACGAGTTTTTGAAGCTAACCGCGAAGTACGATCCGAATGGCAAGTTCCGAAACGATTTCTTGAACACGAATCTGTTCGCCTGACGCAGAAGATCTTCACCAAAGGCTACTGTTCCAGTCGTTTCAGGAACGATTGGGCTTCATCCCAGCCGGGACGCAGGCGAAGAGCTTCGACAAAATCGGCGCGCGCCCGCTCGGGCTCTCCCGTACAAAGCAGATGATACATGCCCGCGTAGAGATGGGCGGTTGGATCGAGGGGACGCATTATGGCGATGCGTTCGGCGACCTCGGCGGCTTTCTCGAACATTCCGAGCTGATAATATTCCGCGGCCAGAAAATCGAGCCGTGAATCGTCGCTCGGGTCGGCGGCGATCTCTTCGTTCAGAATTCCGATGTAGGTCAGATTTCTCTGCCGTCTCGCCTCCGAGTCGGACGCGAAATCGTGGTCGATTCGAATGGCAGCGCGAATAAGACGTCCGCCTCCGGCGAGAATGGAGGCGTCGATGGTTTCGTGAACGCGCCCTCGATAGCGGTAAGACGGGCGGTTGGGGAACAGCCGGACAGCGTAATCCCTTGTGGGAGCTTTGGGATTCCGGCGGTGGTTGAAGCGTTCGAAGTAATATCCGGCGTTTTCTTGGCCTGCGGCCAACTCCTGAATCAAAGGGATGCTTGCCGGATGGAGGGTCTCATCGGCATCGAGGACGAGGATCCACCGGCCGCTC
Organism: Bryobacteraceae bacterium; assembly: GCA_049585195.1. GTDB lineage: Bacteria > Acidobacteriota > Terriglobia > Bryobacterales > Bryobacteraceae > KBS-96. Next base: position 74,499 of record JBAUZG010000312.1, read on the forward strand.
GCGCGCGCGAGGGCTTGATTGCGGGCGGCGGCGAAATCGACAAAGGTGAAATCGAAAGCGGATACTTTTGCGTCGTATGTGGCTGCGATTTGGGGCGTCTTGTCAGTCGATCCGGTGTCGATGACGACGATTTCGGCGGCAAGGTTCGCGACTGACTCGAGACATCGCGCAAGAGCGCGCTCTTCATTCTTCACGATCATGCAGAGGGATAGACGAGGTTCGTTAAGTCCGCTCCCTTGCGGTCGCGGCTCGGAAGAGGGTGGACACAGCATGCCCTGATTATTCTGTGGGCGGGTTGAGTGAAATTTCTCAGCGCGTCGGCCACTAGTTATTACGTGGGCAGCGCACTTGATCCCCTAGTCTGGTCGGAATTTCGCGAGCAAGCGCATCGCATGCTGGATGACATTCTGGGCTATGTCGAGAACATTCGCGATCGCCCAGTCTGGCAGCCGATACCCGAATCCGTCCGGGAGCGTTTCCGCGAGGGGCTTCCGGCCGCGCCGTCGGATCTGGCCGCAGTTCACGAAGAATTCATGCGCTACATACTGCCGTTTGCCGCGGGGAACGTGCATCCTGGCTTTCTTGGGTGGGTGCATGGAGCGGGCACGCCGGTTGGTGTCGTGGCAGAAATGCTCGCGGCGGGGCTGAACGCGAATGTGGGAGGGCGCGACCACATTCCCATTGAAGTCGAACGCCAGGTTGCGGGCTGGATGCGGAAGTTGTTCGGTTTTCCGGAGGGTGCCACTGGACTTTTTGTGACCGGTGCTTCAATGGCGAACCTGATCGGCGTACTGGTGGCGAGGGATACGGCGCTTGGGTTCGAGGTACGTTCGGGAGGCGTTGCCCCTAGCGGCAAGCGGCTCACCGCATATGCTTCGGAGGCTGTGCACGGTTGCGTTGGCCGGGCGCTGGATTTCGCGGGCATTGGTAGCGGCGCGCTGCGACGAATCAAGGTGGATTGCCGCCATCGGATCGAGTTAAACGCCTTACGCGAGGCGATCGACGCGGACCGGCGCGCGGGATTCACGCCGTTTCTTTTAGTGGGTACGGCGGGAACGGTGGACACTGGCGCGATTGACGATCTCGAAGCACTGGCGGCTACGGCGCGGGAAGAAGAGTTATGGTTTCACGTGGACGGCGCCTGCGGAGCTCTGGCGATGCTTGCGCCGGCTTTGGCGCCGCGTCTCAAAGGGATCGAGCTCGCCGATTCGCTGGCCTTCGATTTTCATAAGTGGGGACATGTGCCTTATGATGCGGGCTTTGTGCTGGTGCGCGATGGAGAGTTGCAGCGAAAAACTTTCGCCACTTCAGCGTCCTATTTGAGGCGGGAGACGCGGGGGTTGGCCGCCGGCTCGAGCTGGCCGTGCGACCTTGGGCCGGATCTCTCCCGCGGGTTTCGCGCGCTGAAGACGTGGTTCACGTTGAAGGTGTACGGGGCGGAGGCCTTGGGCGAATCGATCGCGCGCACCTGCGATTTGGCGCGGTACCTGGAGAGGCGCATCGCGGAGACGCCCGAACTGGAACTCGCGGCCCCGGTCGAGCTGAACATTGTCTGTTTCCGATACCGCGCGAAAGAAACAGACCGCGTGAATGCGCGAATCGTGGTCGAATTGCAGGAATCGGGTGTTGCGGCTCCTTCGACGACGATTGTTGGAGGACAGCTCGCGATTCGCGCGGCTATCGTGAATCACCGCACTTGTGCCGCCGATTTAGACGCGTTGGTGGAACGGACCGTGGCGCTGGGGCGCGAGTTCGAAGGCGCCGCCTCGAGCGATTGGCCGCCGCGTCTGGCTCGCGAAGTCGCGTTGCGCGAAATCGAAGCGCGCATTGCCGCTGAGCCAGACGAAGTGGATGCTCGGGTTGAGCGCGCTCGCCTGCTCGCCGAATTGGGGCGGGTGATAGAAGCGCGCGATGCATATCTCGAGGCGCTTGCGCGGGAGCCGTCTCACTTGGTAGCGCTCAACAGTGTGGGCACGCTGCTGCACGGTCTGGGCTATCGAACAGCGGCGCGAACAGCTTATGCGGAAGCCGCTGCACGCCATCCCGGCGATGCCATGAGTCATGTCAACTTGGCCAATGCGCTGTATGAAAACGGTGAGTCCGGAGCGGCGCGCGAGCATTATGAAACCGCCCTGCGCCTGGCTCCGAATTGCGCCGAGGCGCACCAGGGGCTCTCCTACGTGCTGGCCCAGCAAGGAGACGGTCAAGGTGCGGAATGGCATCGCCGGAAAGGCTTCGAGCATCGCGCCATATTGACGCTGCCGTATCGCGGCGAGGGGCCTCCGATATCGCTGCTGCTGCTGATGTCCGCTGTCGGCGGCAATACGCCGGCGCGCAATTTCCTGGACGACAGGGTTTTTGAGACGACTGTGGTGATGGCAGAATTTTACGATGGCAGCCAGAAACTGCCGCGCCATCAACTGGTATTTAATGCCATCAGCGACGCGGACCTGGCGGGGACAGCGCTCGCCGCAGCGGAATCGCTCGTGGCTCTGAGTGATGCGCCCACGGTGAATTTGCCGGCGGCGGTAATGGCGACGGGGCGGGCGGACAACGCCCACCGGCTTTCGACGCTCGATGGGGTGATCGCTCCCGCAGCAGTTACGCTCAGGCGCGAGCTGCTAAGCTCGCCACAAGCCGGCGTCGTTCTGGCGTGTCACGGTTTGACTCTTCCGCTCCTGGTGCGCTCGCCCGGCTTTCACACTGGCCGCCATTTTGTGCGCGTCGAGAGCGAGTGCGAATTGAAAGAAGCGGTGGCTGCTCTGCCCGGCAACGAATTGACCGCCATTCAATATCTCGATTCCCGCGGACTCGACGGCAAAGCTCGCAAATATCGCGTGATGATGATTGATGGCCGGTTGTATCCCTTGCACTTGGCGATTTCGAACGACTGGAAAGTCCACTACTTCACCTCGGAGATGGCAGAGCGTGCCGATCATCGCGCTGAAGAAGCGGAGTTTTTGGAGAACATGCCCGCCGTTCTGGGGCCTCGCGCAATGACGGCGCTCGAAAAGATCCAGACCACGCTCGGTTTGGATTATGCGGGCGTCGATTTCGGCCTGAGCGCGGCCGGCGATTTGCTTCTATTCGAAGCCAATGCGACGATGGTTGTTAATCCGCCCGAACCTGGAGAGATGTGGGATTACCGCCGTCCCGCGATCCAAAAGATTTTCTCCGCGGTGCGGCGGATGCTCATGGAGCGGGCGGGACTGAAGTCCCACGCGGGCTGAAGCCCACCCTCCGCAGACCTTGACCGGGGTGTGAGGAGAGGCCCGCTAGAAGGGCCTGCGTGAGCTTATCGGCGTATGCTTCCGAAATAGGCGTGTAGCCGGTCAGCAGGTTGTAATAAAACGGCGCGTACATCATGTCCTGTACCAGATCGAGATCGGCGCTGGCCGGTAATTCGCCATTTATTTTGTAGCGGTTCAATACCGCTTGGCCGCGTTTTCGAAGCGGACGGATCCAGTGGTCGCGAAGGGCAGCTGCCATTTCGGGATCTTCCTGCGCCCCCACAACAATCGCCGCCAGCAGTTTGCCCCTCGGCCCTAGCAAAAATCGGGAAAACCGCCGAAGCTGGGTTTTGATGTCGCCGCGAAGGGAGCCGGTATCGGCAAAGGGAAATTCAGGCGAAACCGCGGTTCTAAATGCCTCGATCAAGACCGAGGCTTTGTCGGGCCACCACCTGTAAACGGTGGCTTTACTTGCGCCAGCCCGCTCGGCTATGGCGTCGACGGTGACGCTGCGGAAGCCCACCTCTTCAAGCAGCCCGCTTGCGGCTTTGAGTACCCTGAGCCGCACATCTTCATCGCGGGGCCTGCCCGGACCTCGAGCTACTGTGCTGGCGGGCTTAGAAACCTTCATAATAGGAACATTAGCGCAATTTTCGAAACTTGTGAGTATCGAAATAATCAAATCTTTTGAAAGTCTAGCTGGGACCCGCGGCTAGAGTGTTTTTTCATGTGGATAGTTCGCCTCGCTCTTAATCGGCCATACACCTTTATTGTTCTCGCGTTGCTGATCTTACTGCTCAGCCCGGTTGTAATATTGCGTACACCCACCGACATTTTCCCGAATATCGACATTCCGGTGATTGGCGTCGCGTGGCAGTACACGGGCATGAACGCCCAGGAAATGGAAGGGCGAATGACGACCGTTTACGAGCGCATCCTGACAACGCTCGTAAACGATATCGAGCACATCGAATCGACGACGATCAATGGAATAGCGATCGTCAAAATCTATTTCCAGCCGAACGCGAGTATCGATGCCGCGACGGCGCAGGTGACGGCGTGCTCGCAGACGGTGTTAAAACAGATGCCGCCAGGGGTGACTCCGCCTCTCATCATCAGCTACAACGCATCCACGGTTCCCATTCTTCAATTGGCACTTTCCGGAAAGGGGCTCTCGGAACAGCAGTTGAACGACATTGGCCAGAACTTTCTCCGCGTGCAACTAGTGACGGTGCCTGGCGCCGCCGTCCCCTATCCTTATGGCGGAAAACAGCGCCAGATCATGATCAACATCAATCCGGCGCTGCTCCAGTCGAAGGGCCTGTCGCCGGCCGATATCGTCAACACCATCAGCGCTCAGAACCTGATTCTGCCGGAGGGTACGACCAAAATCGGACAGTTTGAATATCAGGTTGAGATGAACGGAAGCCCGCGTTTAATGGATGAGTTGAATGACGTCCCGGTCAAGACGCTGGGAAGCACGACGGTTTATTTGCGCGACGTAGCGCAGGTGAGCGACGGGTTTACGCCTCAAACCAACATCGTTCGGTTAGACGGAAACCGCGGAACGCTGGTCACGATTTTGAAGGCCGGCAACGCCTCGACGCTGGATGTGGTTTCGGGCATCAAGAAGCTGCTGCCGCGGGTAGCGGCCACGCTTCCTCCGGAGCTTCGGATGCAGCCGTTGGCCGATCAGTCGATCTTCGTGCGAGCCTCCATTTCGGGAGTCATCCGCGAAGCTGTGATTGCTGCTTGCCTGACGGGGCTGATGATTCTTCTGTTTCTGGGAAGCTGGCGGAGCACGCTGATTATCGCGGTTTCTATTCCTCTCTCGATTCTCACTTCGGTGATCGTGCTGAGTGCGCTGCATCAAACCATCAACATCATGACGCTAGGAGGGTTGGCTCTTGCGGTCGGCATTCTGGTGGATGACGCGACGGTCGAAATCGAGAACATAAACCGCAACCTCGAGGCGGGCGGCGAGGGAATTACGGTGCGCGAGGCGATTCTCACAGGCGCCCAACAAATTGCTGTGCCCGCTCTAGTTTCGACGCTGTGCATCTGCATCGTATTCCTGCCAATGTTTTTCCTGGGCGGCGTGGCGAAATACCTCTTCGTTCCACTGGCCGAGGCTGTGGTGTTTGCGATGTTGGCTTCGTATGGCCTGTCGCGAACTCTCGTTCCCACAATGGCGCTGTATTTGCTCCGGCCTCCAAGCCACGGAGTTCACCGCTCGCGCAATCCATTTGTACTCTTCCAACGTGCGTTCGAGCGGCAGTTCGAGCGGTTACGTTTGTCGTTTCAAGGAGTGCTCACAACCCTCGTGTACCGTAGGGTGCTGTTCATACCGTTGTTTCTCTTGAGTTGTATTTCAGTGTTTGCGCTCGCGCCCTGGCTGGGGCAGGACTTTTTCCCCAATACGGATAACGGCCAATTCCTTTTGCATGTGCGAGCCAAGACCGGCACGCGAATTGAGGAAACGGCAAGGCTGTGCGACCTGGTGGAGAGCTACATTCGAACACGCGTGCCTAACAGCGAGCTGGACAACATTCTCGATAACATCGGTCTGCCGTACAGTACCATCAATTACACCTACAATCGTTCAGGGCTGGTGGGCGCAGGTGAAGCCGACGTGCTGGTGTCTCTGAAGCAGAAACACAGCCCGACTGCTAATTATGTTCGTCTTCTTAGAAAGGAGCTGCCACGGCAGTTTCCGAGCGTGACTTTCTATTTCCTGCCGCCGGACATCGTCACGCAGATTCTGAATTTTGGACTGCCCGCTCCGATCGACATCCAGTACGATGGGCCGGATAGCGACGGAAATCGCGCTGTTGCAGATCGCGTTCTCGAGCAATTGAGGCATGTCCCGGGCATTGCCGATCTCCGCATTCAGCAGCTATTCGATTATCCAGTTCTGCACATCGACCTCGACCGGACGAAAGCCTCGGAAGCAGGCTATACACCCGAGAATGTCGCGAGCAGTCTGCTTGTCTCGCTAAGCGGTAGTTTCCAGACTACGCCCACGTTCTTCCTCAACTGGAAGAATGGTGTGAGCTACAACCTGGTGACGCAAACGCCGCAATACGATGTGCAGTCGCTGCAAGACTTGCAGAACACGCCGATTACTTCGCCAACCATGGCGCGGCCCGAAATTCTAGCCGACATTTCTTCTATTTCGCGAGGCGAAGATATGGCCTCGATCAGCCATTACAATATTCACCGGGTGGTGGATATTTATGGCGACGTTCAGGATAGAGATCTCGGAGGCGTGGGACGGGATATCACGAAGATTGTGGACGCGAACAGAAAATATTTGCCGCGCGGCACAATTGTGAAGATCCGGGGGCAGCTCGATACCATGCGCAACTCCTACATCGGGTTGCTGATCGGGCTGGGATTCGCCATCTTGCTTGTGTATCTGCTGATTGTGGTGAATTTCCAATCTTGGCTGGATCCGTTCATCATTATCACGGCGCTTCCGGCGGCGCTCGCGGGGATTGTGCTGTTTCTATTCATCACGCACACCACACTGAGTGTTCCCGCTTTGATGGGGGCGATCATGTGCATGGGCGTGGCCACTTCGAACAGCATCCTTGTCGTCTCGTTCGCCAAGGAACGGCTTCTGCATCATGGTGACGCGGTTGGCGCCGCGATTGAAGCCGGATTTACGCGTTTCCGTCCCGTTATCATGACCGCGCTGGCAATGATTATCGGAATGGTGCCCATGGCCCTGGGACTCGGCGAAGGCGGCGAGCAGAACGCGCCATTGGGACGCGCCGTAATCGGCGGCTTGCTGTGCGCGACCGTAGCGACGTTGACCTTCGTGCCGTCGGTCTTTACGCTCCTGCATCACACTCCACGCCCCAGTGAAACTGAGGCGCAACCAGTCACCGAACGAGAACCTATTCATGCTTGACATGACGGACCAAAATGAGATGACGGTTGACGAAAAAAGACAGACCGAAGTTGAAACTCCCCCGCGGGCGGCGCCTCACGATCCGAAGCCGCGACGGGTTGGTGTGACCGCGCTGATCTTGCTCGTAGTGGCTGCGAGTGCGCTCGGCGTGGTCATCTACAGGGGAATCAGCTCGCGCACGAAGGCAACCGTTCAGCTTGCGCGGGCGACGGACGCGAGCGCCGTCCCAACGGTAGTTGTCACATATCCGAAAGCAAACGCT
>JBAUZG010000313.1:0-3410 GCA_049585195.1 Bryobacteraceae bacterium
CCCATAAGCGCTAAGATAAGGATTGACCGAATTCACGAAACCGAGTAAGCTCGATGCATGTCATGGTTGGACGAAGACTGGCAGGTACTGCTTGGTTTGTTTCCTTCGGACTGGGAAGAGTTAGGAAGGAGCACAGGCGCGGTCGCGCGTTTGCGGGGATTCGACTCGTTGAACGACTTGCTGCGCACACTGCTACTGCACGTGGGCTGCGGTTGGTCGCTGCGCGAGACAGCGGTGCAAGCTAGGCTGGCGGGCATCGCAGAGGTCTCCGACGTGACACTGTTGAATCGTTTACGACAAGCCGAGGATTGGCTGCGACAGTTATGCCAGCGGTTGTGGAAAGACAATGGCGTGGACTTGGAGCCGGCGCTACAAGACCGCCCGGTGCGTTTGGTGGACGCGACCACGGTGAGGGAACCTGGCAAGACCGGTGGGCAGTGGCGAATTCATTACAGCCTGCGATTGCCAGCGCTGGAGTGCGATTATTTCGAACTGACGCCCGTGAACGGCAAGAATGCTGGAGAAAGACTGGGCCGATTTGTATTTCACAGCGGCGAAGTGGTCCTGGCCGATGCGGGCTACAGTCATCCACCCGGTATTGGGGCGGTAGTCCGGCAAGGGGCCGACGTCTGCGTGCGCCTGAATCCGGCGTCATTGCCATTGGTGGATGAGCGTGGGCGGCCGTTTCCCCTGCTGAGGCGGATAAAAACCTTGCGGCGGGCTGGAGAAATAGCAGAGTGGCGAGTTTGGATACAGGCGGGAGAACAAAGAATTGCCGGACGCGTATGCGCAGTTCGCAAGAGCGAAGAAGCTATCCGGAAAGCGCAACGAAGGATCACACGCAGGCAACAGCGAGGCAAGAGCAGCGCTACCGCAGAAACACGTGAGTACGCCTGCTATATCTTAGTGTTCACAACATTGCTAAGCCGGCAAATCCCGAGCCGGCAAGTTTTAGAGTGCTATCGACTCCGGTGGCAGATTGAACTCACTTTTAAACGCTTGAAGTCCATCGTGCAGTTGGGTCATATCCCGAAGCAAGATGATCAGAGCAGTCGTGCCTGGTTATACGGGAAATTGTTCGTGGCCTTGTTGAGCCAGAAGCTGGCGCGGGTGGGGAGTGCTGTTTCCCCCTGGGGGTACTATCTCCCGGAACAAGCCGCCGATACGCAGTCGGTGGCGTGAATTCCAGTTCGCCTTCCATCGAATCATGGAGGCGATCGCACCCGCCGTAAGTCTTAAAATCGTGCTGGTCCGCTGGAACGAAATCGCAGCGGCGCTGGGCGAGCGGAACCGGAAACGAAAACCGCAGCTTTGAATAGAGACCCGGGCAATGCAATTTGATGCTGTCGAATCCACAACGCTGCGCACCATTGCTTATGATGCGCACAACCAAATCCTCCAACTGGAGTTCCTCAACCGGGCGATTTACCAATACTTTGGCGTCCCAGCCGAGATTCATCAGGCACTGCTGTGCGCGCCCTCTAAAGGTAGGTACTTCAACCATGCAATCCGCGGACACTTCCCATATACCTCTGCGCGAGCCCGAATACCTCAGCGTTAGCAAAAGCCGAAAAGCCGGGCTCTTATCTTAGCGCTTATGGGCCTCTGGCCAGGCCTCTGGCCTGCCATGCCGCCATGCCTGGCGGCATTTACGCCGCGCCTCACCGCAATCGCCCAACAAAAGAAATCATCCGCCCCGGCTCCCCCGGATCGCGCCGGTAAGAAAAAAATTCATCGGCCGAGCAGCACGTGCACAAACCCGAGCTGTGAATTTGCTCAACCGGAACTCCTGCCGCTCTCAGAATGCGCCGGTTCGCCTCCACCAGATCGAGCATAACGCGCCCATCTCCTGCTAGTTCTGGGAAAACGTCGGCAAACCGTGCCCTCACCTCGCTGCCCACTTCGTAACAGCAAACACCGATAGACGGCCCGATCGCTGCAATCACATTCCGTGGCTGTGTCCCGAAATCCTCTTGCATCCGCTCGACGGTCTTCGAAGCGATGCGCGCCGCCGTGCCCCGCCAGCCCGCATGAATCGCCGCAACAGTCCGGGTCTCCGAATCCGCCAGCAGAATCGGAACGCAATCGGCCGAGCGTACGCCGATCCGCTTGCCCCTCTCGCTGCTGATGAGCGCGTCGCCCTCACAAGCTCGATCGTCCAACCCGGCGGCACTCAAAACCGTTGCCGAATGGATCTGCCGCAAAGTAGTTACTTCCTGAATCGAACTCGCAGAGCGCCGGGTCGTGAAGCCATGCTCGAGCCACTGCATCTCCTCGAGCGCAACACAACGATAGACCCCATCAGCACCTTTCACAAAGGCGGGAGAAATAATGCCTCTCTCCATTACTATTTCTCCCCCACTATACTGATCTGCATGGCCCGACTCACACGCCGCCATTTCGCCGCATTCCTTGCCGCCGCGCCCGCGCTCGCTCAAACTGCTCCGGCCACAGCCAATCAACAGCCGCCAGCGCCGCGCACAATCGATGAGGCAAACAAGGACGTTTCCGATGCGAGCGAAGAGCTGAAGGCGCTCAGCGTACCCATCGACCTCGAACCCGCGTTCGCGTTTAAGGCTTAGCCGCATGCCGAATTCGAAGCCGGATTCCGATTCGCTCGATTTCGCCACGATCTCGGAGCTGAACTCATTCCTGCGCGAAAGGCAGATCTCCGCGCAAGACCTGACCCAACACTTTCTCAACAGGCTCCAAACCTATGGCCCACAATACAACGCGCTGGCCGCCCTCATCGAAAAGCCCGCAAAGAAAGAAGCCAAAGACATTGACGACGATCTGAAGCGCGAACGCTTTCGCGGCCCCTTGCAGGGCATTCCCTACGGGGCAAAGGATTTGATCAGCGTTCGCGATACTCCCACCACGTGGGGAGCCAAGCCCTTTCAAAACCAGGTTTTCGACGACGACGCCCATGTGGTCCACAGACTTCGAAAAGCCGGCTCAGTCCTGATCGCAAAACTAGCCATGATCGAGCTGGCAGGCGGCGGCAACTACAACACCGCCGCGGCCTCTCTTCAAGGCCCCGGGCTGAACCCTTGGAACAAAGCCTACTGGTCTGGCGGCTCTTCAAGTGGCTCGGGCATAGCCGTCGCCGCCGGCCTTGTTCCCTATGCGCTCGGATCGGAGACCTCCGGTTCCATCATCACCCCCGCCGCGTACTGCGGCGTTACAGGACTCCGTCCCACCTACGGTCTCGTCAGCCGGCGTGGAGCGATGCCGCTCTCCTGGACCTGCGACAAGCTGGGCGTGCTCGCGAGATCGGCCGGCGACTGCGGCTTCGTCCTCCATCAGATGGCGGGCGGCGACCCCGACGACCCCGGCTCGGCCCGCAAAAATTTTTACTACACGGCTGAATACTACAGACCTTTTAACGACATGAAAATCGGTTACAACCC
>JBAUZG010000314.1:0-7398 GCA_049585195.1 Bryobacteraceae bacterium
GGGCAATGAGGCAGCGATCTTACGCCGTTTCCGAAGTGCCTCCCTGTGCTTCATCTACTTAGATGAAACCACATCCAGCTAAGACTTTCAAGAACATTTTTAACCCAAAATGTCCAAACTCGAGGCGGTGAACTTTAGTTCACCGTAGGGCAGAGGGTTTTTCGACACCCTCTTAAAGATCCGAGATTTTTGCTAACGTTGGTGTAGAAAATAAAACATTGCCTTATGCCGATTTTTGAATACACCTGCGACGATTGTGGAACCAAGTTTGAGAAGCTCGTGCGGCGCAGCGCGGAAACGACCAGCGTGGCCTGCCCCTCCTGCGGACAGGACCACCTGAAACAGGAATACTCGACATTTTCCGCCCACGCCCACTCCGCGAAAGCAGATGCTCCGGCAATGGGCTGCGGCTCCGGCATGTGCGGCCAAGGTTTTTGCGGCAGCGGCGCGTGCGAAATGAATTAAGGATCGGCCGCTAGATACGCACCGTTCGGGCAGAATTCTATCAATTTTTGCGGCATGAACTGATTTTCCATTTGACGTTCGTGTTTTATTCGCCAACAATAGAGAGTAGGAGGTGTGGAGATGGCTCTCACACGGCGTCAGAAGGAGCTGATGGATTTTCTAGCCGAATTCATCAGCAAGAACGGGTACAGTCCCAGCTACGAGGAAATCGCCAACGGCCTGAAGCTGGCATCGCTTGCCACCGTACATAAGCACATACAAGCGCTGCAGGCAAAGAATTATTTGCGTCGGAGTTTTAATCACAGCCGCTCGCTCGAGATCGGCGAGCGCTATTTCGCCGAAGAAAAGGCTCGGCGCCCATCGGCCGATCTGACAATACCGCTTCTCGGCCGCATCGCCGCGGGCACGCCCGTCGAAGCGATTCAGAATCCGGAGTCGCTCCAGTTCTCAGATTTTGCCCGCAACGACTCTACGTTTGCGTTGCAAGTGCGAGGCGATTCGATGATTGACGATCACATCTGTAGCGGCGATTATGTGCTGATCGAGAAAACCGACCACGTCAAAGATGGAGAAATTGTAGTAGCGCTCGTCGATGGAAGCGACGCCACCCTAAAACGCTATTACCGCGAGCCGGACGGCGGCAACATCCGCCTGCAGCCTGCCAATTCAAACATGCAGCCGATCTTCGTCGAGCCCTCGCAGCTACAGATACAAGGCAAGGTTCTCGCCGTGATGCGCAAGTATTAAATCCCTCCATCATTCTTCTCGCTTCTCGAACGACATTCGAAATGTGCCCTCGATGCTACAGTAATAGGTGAATGAGCCAGGATGGGAGGGAGCCCCGTAGCTCCGCTGGAAGCGCACTGAAAAAGCTCATTTTCTGGGAATTCGCACGCGCCTCCTGGCAGTACGATATCGTCGTTGCCCTCATTCTCGTCTTCGTATTTGTTACACCTCGCGACTGGTTCGGCGATCTTCCCCGTGCTTCGAGCGTCGTTCTGATCTCTTCGCACCGCGGCCACGACCAGGTCTTCCTCGAAGCGGCTCTTCTCGAAGGAGTTCCCGAAAGTCAGCGCGCCGCTAGAGCTGCCGAGCTGATCAGGCGGAAGACGGGCAAGCAGCCGAACGTTGTGCGAATTGAAGCTATTCGCGATCAGGCCGATCTCAAAGGCTTTATTGCGTATACGGCTCCCCGCAATTAGCGTCTTCTTGAGTAGCAACAATGACTCGGCTGACTGCTATCGTTGCTTTTCTCACCCTTGCGCGTCTGCTCCCAGCGGATGATTTAAGCCAAATTCTTGCAAGGATGGATCAAGCCTCGGTCGTTTTCCACTCGATGACTGCCGATCTAACAATGGTTACTTACACGGCCATTCTCGACGACAAAACCAGCGAGAACGGAAATATTGAAATGGAGAAAGGAAAGAATGTTACCGAAGCCGTGGTTGCCTTCACCGGCTCCAATGCGCGCACTATCGGCTTTTTTAATAAGCAGATTCAGCTCTACACACCAAAATTGAACCTGATACAGATCTACAAGCTCGCAAAAAGCGGGAAATTTCTCGAGCAATTTCTGCTGCTCGGTTTTGGCGCCTCAGGAAAGGATTTGGCAAAAGGTTACAACATTCAGCTTGGCGGGACGGAACAGGTGAACGGCCAGGCCGCATCCAAACTAGTGTTGACGCCGAAGGACCTGGGAGTAAAAGAGCAGCTCTCGCAGGCAGAGATATGGATGCCTGCTAACTCTGGATACCCAATTCAGCAGAAATTTTACAATTCGTCAGGCAACTATCACCTCGTGACCTACACTAACTTCCAGTTGAACCCGCAGTTGGGTCCACTAAAACTGAACGCGCCTCCAGGTACTAAAGTCGAGTACCCGCAGTAAAACTGGGCGCTAGAGATACGCAATGGCGGAAGCACCCAAGTCGTACAGGCAGGAATCCGGCGCTGCCGAGCCTGGCTTGAGTGGCGCATCACAACCACACGCTGTGGCGCGCTCCGGGCAGGATCTCGAGCGGACTTGGGAAGCGCTAGCCGCTCCGGTGCGCGACGCCACTCCCAAAAAAAAGGCTCCGCGTCTCGCTTTCATCGACTGGACGAGAGGCATAGCGGCGTTCACTATGCTGCAGGGCCATTCGTTCCATTCGTTCACCCGCAACGACCTGCGTAACGCAGGCCCCTACATCCTCTCCCAGTTTTTTGGCGGCGAAGCGCCGGCGCTGTTTCTCTTCATCACCGGAATCACATTCGCTTTTTTGATGGACAGCCGCGAGCGTCAGGGCTTGACGGCATACGAACGCGTAAAAGCGGCATTCCGCCGCTCCGGATACTTGTTCGGCCTTGCATTCCTGTTCCGGATATCGTTGTTTCTTCTCGGCTATCCTGGTAGCCCGGCGAGCGAGCTGCTGCGTGTGGACATTCTGAACTGCATGGGGATGGCCACTCTTTTGCTCGCGCCCATGGCAGTTTTCTCGACGCTCGACCGTATACGCCTTTGCACCATTCTCGGGGTCATCATCTCGGCGCTTTCCCCTTTGATCAGCCAGATCGGAAATAACGGCTTGCCCTGGCTGGTGCAGGCTTATTTTGTTCCAAGCTTCAATTACTTCAGTTTCTTCCCTTGGGCCGCATTCCTGGCCTTTGGCATGGCGGCCGGCAGCGTGTTCCGGCTCGTGAAAACGGAAGATATGGGCAAGGTAATGCAGTGGATGATGCTGATCGGGCTGGGGCTGGTTGTCGGCGGTCAATATTTTTCAGGACTGCCCTATTCCGTCTACACTAAATCCGAATACTGGCTGGACAGCCCTGGTCTCGCTGCCATCAAGCTCGGCGCCGCCATGGCGATCATGGCTTTTGCCTGGGTATGGGCGAATGGCGCGATCGCGCACCGGTGGAGTTTGCTTCGCCAGTTGGGGACCACGTCATTACTGGTGTATTGGGTGCACATTGAGCTCGTCTACGGGCGATGGTTCGGCATCTGGAAGGAATCGCTCACGCTATCACAAGTGACCATCTTCTCTATTGTGCTGATTGCCCTCATGACAGCACTCTCCATCGCCCGCACTCGATGGAAGACGCCTGGTTCATTCTTCCGTTCCACTCCGGTCCCCACCCCCGGCCGCGCTTCAGGCGACTAACCCACCCAATCGCGATTCCGGTTCGCTAGACTTGAAAAGACGATGCGCATCCTTGTTGTTGAAGATGAAAAGCGAATCGCCGACTTCCTGTCACGCGGCCTCGAGAGCGCCGGCTATGCCGTTGATGTAGCTCATGCGGGCCATACCGCCGTTGAGATGGTTCATGCCGCCGAATACGATCTTGTCATTCTCGACCTCGGTCTCCCCGACACCGACGGGCTCTCCGTCCTTCAAAAAATCCGCAACCGCAAGGTGATTCCACCCGTACTGATTCTGTCCGCGCGCGATTCTGTAGACGACCGCGTCAAGGGCCTCGAGCAGGGCGCCGACGATTACCTTGTAAAGCCCTTTGCCTTTGTCGAGCTTCTGGCCCGCGTGCGAGTGCTGCTCAGAAGAGGCCAGCCCACTCCAGAAAAGTTGCAGGTGGGCGAGTTGACGCTGGACTGCATCCGTCGGCGCGTGACGCGGGCTAACGAGAACATCGAACTAGCTCCCAAGGAATTCAGCATCCTTGAATACATGATGCGCAATCGCGGCCGCCCCTTGAGCCGCACCATGATTGTCGAGCATGTGTGGGATATGGATTACGACGGCCTGACGAACATTGTCGATGTCTATATCCGCCATCTGCGAAGTAAAATCGACGATAGATGGCCGATGAAGATGATCCATACGGTGCGGGGCATTGGCTATATGCTCGATATCCCGGAATCGGAATCAGCCGCTGTAGCCCAGCAACAGGGCGAAGGATCCACTTCGCGGTCTGAGCCGCGTTAGAGGAGCCTGTGGCAGAACGTTACCGAGCCGCGCGCGCAAGCAAGCCGGAGCCTTACCGAGCCGCGCGCGCAAGCAAGACCCCCATGTTCCTTCGGGACATCGCAGGCGATGAAAACAAAGGCCTTCGGCCTGTGCTTTCGACGGAGCGGTCAGAATGGGCAGACGACGCGAGCTGCCTGCTTAGTGGGGCAGACATTCAGCCTGCCTGGACTTCTGCCGCAGGCGGCTAGGACCAGCAATGCCCCGTCTTCTCGAGCGGATTCGAAGCATCCGCATTTTCAAAACACTTCGCTTCCGCCTGGCCAGCACCTTCCTGCTTTTGCTGTCCTTTATCACGATCGCCGTCGGATTGGCGGGAGCGCAGCTCTTGAAGTGGATTCTTGAGACCCGGACCGAACAAACTTTACTCGAGGAATTAACCGCCCTCCGCGGATACATGTACTTCGATCCGCAGAATGGCGCTCTCACTTTTCGCGTCGACAAGACCGATCCCGACGAGGTGTCGGAATTCAACGGTTTGACCAGCGTTTATGTAGTGGCGCGCAGCGATGGCACGATGTGGGACGGCACCACCGACGCCGCCTTCGCCGATATGACGAACCGCAACACCATCCTTCAGGAGTTGCGTCAGATCAAGTCCACAAAAAAGCCGATTTTCAAGCAAATTCAAGGAGACGATTCGGGGCCTTACGAGGTCGTCAGCGGCATCTCAACCGATACGGCTCATCGCAAGGATTGGTACGTAGCGGTCGGCCGCAGCTTGGCCGATAACAACCAGCTTCTCCGCCGGTTCCGCCGAAGTTACTTCCTCCTGTTCGTCCCGATTACCATTTTCATTTGTATTCTTGCGAGTTGGTTCTCGGCCAAGCGTACCCTGACCGCGCTCGAGTCGGTTGAAACAGCCGCGCGGGACATCACCGGCTCAAACTTGGGCCTGCAGATTCCGCTGCGCGGAGCTAACGACGAACTCGACAGGCTGATTGAGTCGTTCAATGAAATGAGCCGGCGCCTGAAGGCATCCTTCGATCAGATCCGGCAATTCTCAACCGACGTGTAGCATGAGTTGAGAACGCCGCTCACAGCTATTCAGGGGCAGCTCGAGGTCGCCTTGTTCACCGCAAAGCACGCCGACCAGCTTCGTGAAGCCATTGAAAATGCCCTCCAGGATGTTGAGCGATTGTCGAGTCTCGTCCGTGCCCTGCTGCTCCTATCTCACTCCGAAACCGGCCAGTTGCCGGTGAACAGAGGCCCGCACGACCTCAGCAAGATGATCTCCGATCTGGTCGAGCAATTTCAGATTCCCGCCGAAGCTCACGAACTGCGCGTGATCGCCGACAGCGCAAACCCGGTATTTTGCGAAGTGGATCGAATTCAAATGGAACGCGTGATTACAAATCTGCTCTCAAACGCGATCAAATATACGCCCGCTGGAGGGTGGATACGTGCACGCGCTGAACTTGCGGGCGGCGCCGCGAGAATCATCGTCGAGGACTCCGGAATAGGCATTCCGCCCGATCACCTCCCGCACATCTTCGATCGTTTCTATCGCGTCCCTGATCCGAATCCCGAAAAGGGCCTCGGCCTGGGACTGAGCTTCGTCGCTAGCATTGTGAAGGCGCACGGCGGCGAAATCGAAGTCCGCAGCGATCCGGGAAAAGGATCGTGTTTCACCATAACTTTGCCTCTCGGCAGCGCCCGGAGCAGTCCTCAGAAAACCGCCGCGATCGTTCCCGTCCGCGGTTAGCGGCCTACCAACCATGCCAAATGGCTGATACACTAGGCAGCGTGAATGTCGCGCTGCGAGAAGTCGAAGGCATTCCCGTTCTCGACCTGAAGGGCCGGTTGACGGCGGGCGTGTTTTCCGAGACACTGCGCGATAACATTGCACTTCTAGCGCACGAGGGCAAAAACAACCTGGTTCTGAATATGAAACAGGTCGATTATGTCGATAGTTCGGGCCTCGGAACCTTGGTGCTTTGCTTCACCACCCTCCAACAGAACGGTGGCGCGCTGAAGTTGACGAATCTGTCTCGCCGGCAATTAGAGTTGATGGTCTTGACTAAGCTGACAACTGTTTTCGAAGTATTTGACGACGAGCGCGACGCGATCAACAGCTTTTTCCCCGACCGCGTCATCCGCCGCTTCGACATACTTGAATTTGTCAGAAGCCATAGTGCGTGACAGCGGCTGGCTTTGGACCCAAGCTGGAAACCAAAGTACCAAAACGGGTCCCAACGGAACGCCCGTAGTGCTGCAAACAATTGATAAATCTTGACCGCAAGGGAGAGTTTTTCGGTCGAGCCGCGACCGCAAGGGAGCGGTTTTTTCAGGACAACGCTCTTAACATAGACTTTGGCACTAGAGTTGCTCCCATTCCTCCGACTATGCAACTCGATCAGCCACCCCAAACCGCTCCGATTACACCGCTTGAAACCCTCGTTGTCCAGCAGCTTGCCCAGGTGTTGCGCCAGGAACGCGCGCTCCAGGAACGCTATCACCGGCTCAGCGCCAAAGGCCGCTCCCGGGAAGACGTGGGCTCATTCTCTGCCGATCTATCGAAATTCGACCAAAAGGCCAAGCGGTTATTTCGCATGATCGAAGCAATGGAAAGCTGCTGACCCATGTGGAGCGGCCTTTCAAGGCTGCAAAGTCGGCTTTCGAGCCGACTTATCTTATCTCGAAGCCCTTGCAGACCCCCGTCTCTATGCACTTGTGTTAGTCTAGAAAGCGTACAAAAGGCAAGAGATTAAGGTAAGACGAGGAGTATCGTTTCCAGCATGGCCTTGGCGGCAGAACAAAAATCCCAGACGATTGCAAAGTATCGGATCCACAAAACCGATTCCGGCTCGCCCGAGGTACAGGTGGCAGTTTTAAGTCAGCGGATCGAGCAATTAAGGGAGCATTTCAAAGCTAACAACCAGGATCATCATTCCAAACGTGGATTGCTGACCATGGTCGCCAGGCGGCGAAAGCTTCTGAAATATCTAAAGGATCGCAGTCCGCAGCGCTACCAGGC
>JBAUZG010000315.1:0-9671 GCA_049585195.1 Bryobacteraceae bacterium
GGCTGGAACAGCGCAACGGCCGCGTCGACCGTCACGGCCAGCGTGCGCCAGAAGTACTAATCCACCATTTTGTTGGTAAGGGCTTCCACCGCGAGGTGGATCTGAACGTGGCACCAGGCGAGCTGAACGCGGATCTAGAATTCCTTATGCGCGCGGCCTTGAAGGTTGACCAGATTCGTGAGGATCTTGGAAAAGTCGGCCCCGTTATCGCCGACCAGGTGGAAGAAGCCATGCTGGGCCGTCGCTCTGTGCTGGATACGAAGAAGGCCGAAAGCGACGCGCAACCCATTCGCCGCTTAATGAAATTCGAACGGAATTTACGGGAGCAGATCAAAAGGTTGGCCGACCAACTCCAACAGAGCAAGCAGGAGTTACGGCTTGATCCGGAAAACATTCAGCGCGTGGTGGAAGTCGCGCTATCGCTCGCCGGGCAGCCACCGCTAATTCCGGTCGACTTGCCGGGCACTCCACGCAACGGCGCCAAGGCTCAGGCGTTCCGTATCCCGCCGTTGCGGGGGAGCTGGGCTCTCTGCATTGAAGGCCTGGAGCACCCCCACACACACGCGATTCGCTCCATCGTTTTCGATCACAACTTGGCCGCAACCCGCGATGACGTAGTGTTAGCACACCTGAATCATCGCTTCGTCCGCATGAGCCTGTCACTTCTTCGTGCGGAAGTTTGGTCGAGCGTTGAGAATCGAACACTCCACCGCATTTCGGCGCGGCTTGTCCCGGATATAGCGCTCCGTGAGCCGGCCCTTGTCGGCTACGCCCGCCTAGTAGTCCTCGGCGGACGCGGGCACCGGCTGCACGAGGAACTAATAGCTGTTGGGGGGACTCTGCGGGAAGGCCGCTTCCAACGTATGAAACAGGGTGAACTCCAGCACGCGCTTGAATCTTGCTTGGCCACTGAACCGTCACGCAATATCAAAGACAAATTTCTACAACTATGGCCACGCAGCTCCGCTTCTCTTCGCCAAGCTTTGGAGGTCCGTTCAAGGGAGCGCATCGAGAGCTTAACAAAGCTGCTGGATGAGCGCTCTTCCCAGGAGCAGGCCAACATCCAGTCGATCTTGCAGGAGCTGGAGCGTAGCATTCGGAAGGAGCTGGACGATCCAAACCACCTTCAACTCGAAATGTTTACCCAGCCAGAAAAGGAGCAGGCCCTGCGGAATATGGACTTTCTACGCGGCCGGCTTGCCGAGATACCTCAAGAAATCGAGCGAGAGGCCCACGCCGTTCGCGATCGCTATGCTCGCATCGAGCCAAGGATCTTCCCCGTGGCGGTAGTCTGGCTAGTGCCGGAACGGCTTGGGCGAGGATAACCGTCATGGCTGCACTCCGCGATCACACAGAATTCCGGCAGCTTATTGACGTGTCCGGGCCGTTCCTTAGCGTTCCCATACTGCGCCGCGTTTTTCCGCAAGGATTCCCGAAGGAGGAAGATGCTGCCGACCGGCTGCACCGAACGCGCGCTGCTTGGGCGGAATGGCAGGAGGACCCAGCTTTACACGCATTGTGGCTGCGCTTTGTCCTCACGGACGTACTTGAATACCCCGAGAACCTGCTCACAGAGGGACAGGCCGTTCCGCAAACACTTCGCGCGGAAATTCCGGAACAGCACGAAACGCTGCGCCCCAATCTGGTATTGTTCTCGCAACCGGAAGAAGATCTGCTTGGGAATCGGCAACCGGGCTCCGGGCAATCAGTCCTGCTCATCCAGACGTATCCCGCTTCACAGGACCTTAACAGGCCGACATCTGATCGCACTTGGAAGGCATCTCCTGCGACGCGCATGTCCGCGCTCTTGCAGGGAACGGGTATCCGCCTTGGCTTGGTAACAAACGGGTCGCAATGGATGCTAGTTGACGCCCCGCGCAATGGAGCCGCAAGTTACGCCACCTGGACTGAAGAAATCTGGTTTGAAGAAGAAATCACCTTCAGGTCTTTTCGAGCCTTACTTAGCGCCCGCCGTTTCTATTCTGCAGCTCCTGCTGACCAACTCGCGGCGATGCTGGACGAGAGCGCCACAAACCAGCAGGAAGTTACCGATCAGCTTGGTCGCCAGGTACGCAGGGCAGTCGAGGTATTGATTCAAGCGCTTGACCACGCGGATCAGGATCGACAGCGCGGGCTTTTGGCCGGCATTCCGGAACGCGAACTTTACGAAGCGGCCGTCACAGTCATGATGCGCCTGGTCTTTCTCTTCTCCGCCGAGGAGCGCGGTCTCTTACTACTCGGCGAGGCGATTTACGACCAGAACTATGCCGTATCTACGCTACACGCACAATTACGCGAGAGTGCCGATCGCTACACCGAGGAGGTGCTCGAGCGGCGGCGCGATGCGTGGAGCCGTCTGTTGTCAACGTTTCGCGCCGTGTTTGCCGGAATCCCGCATGACCGAATTGGTCTGCCGGCGTATGGCGGCGGTTTGTTTGATCCTGACCGCTATCCATTCTTAGAGGGACGCCCGGCGGGTACGTCCTGGCGAAATACCCCGGCCGCTCCGCTCCCGGTACACAACCGGTCCGTGCTGCACTTGCTGGAAGCGCTGCAGTTTTTAGAGATGCGCGTGCCCGGTGGTACGGAACAGCGGCGGCTTACCTTCCGCGAGCTAGACATCGAGCAGATCGGGCATGTTTATGAGAGCCTACTTGACCACACAGCGAAGCGGGCGCAAGAAACGATTCTGGGTCTGACCGGAAAATCGGGAGAAGAGCCAGAAATAGCTCTTTCTACACTCGAGCAGTGGCAAGCGGGCGGTGAAGAGCTCCTGTTGAAAGAATTGAAGGATGTAACCGGTCGCTCGGAATCACAACTGACGAAGTTACTCGCGGTCCAACTCGATACGTATACTCGCGACCGCTTGCGTGCCGCGTGCGGGAGTAACGACGAGCGTTACAAACGAGTCGAGCCCTTTGCCGGTTTGGTTCGTAACGATGATTCCGGCCATCCTGTCGTGCTATCGAAGGGCAGCGTTTATGTCACCGAGGGGCAAGACCGCCGCTCAAGCGGAACCCATTACACTCCCCGATCTCTCACCGAGCCGATTGTGCAATACGCACTTGAACCACTGATTTACGAGGGTCCAGCAGAAGGCCGGCCGCGCGAAGAATGGAAGCTCAAACCCGCATCGCAATTGCTGGAATTGAAAATCTGTGACATGGCATGTGGCTCGGGAGCTTTCCTCGTACAAGCCTGCCGTTATCTCGCGAGCTTTCTGCAAACCGCGTGGGCTGATGCCGAGAAAGCAAATCCCGGCGTACCAGCCATAACTCCGGAAGGCCATCCTTCCGTTGGGCTCCCAGAAGAAGAGTTGATCCCGAAGGATGCGGAAGCTCGTGAAGCTTACGCGCTTCGCACAATTGCACAGCGCTGCCTGCACGGCGTCGATAAAAATCCGCTTGCTGTCGAAATGGCCAAACTGTCGCTGTGGCTATTGACACTGGCCAAAGGAAAGCCGTTCACGTTTCTCGATCACGCCATCAAGTGTGGTGATTCGCTGCTCGGAGTCAGCCAAAAGCAATTGCAAACGTTTGACCTACATCCGCCCGAAGAGGCAGCAAACCACGTTTTGTTCTTAGATGAAACCATCAAAAAGGCTGCACGCGAGCGAGAGACTGCTGCCATGATCACCGCCGGCAGCTTGACAGATGTGGAGCGCCAGGCGCGACACCTGGCCAGAGCCGAACACGAAACCGAAAAACTCAAAGCGGCGGCCGACATTCTAGTGTCCGACGCCTTTGCCGATAAAGACGCACGCCGGACGGAGCAGGATCATGAAGTGGCGTTGAGTCTTTATTTCGGAGATCTCGCGGCTCTGCATGAAAAGGCAGCACCATTTCGCAAACAGTTGCGGGCGTTCCACTGGCCGTTGGAGTTCCCGGAAGTGTTTGCATTCCACGGGGGCTTCGATGCCATTATTGGCAATCCGCCATTTATCGGAGGACAGAAGATCACCGGATTATTAGGTAAGCTCTACCGCGAGTACCTGGTCGAGTACCTGGCGAATGGACAGCGTGGCAGCGCCGACTATTCCGCCTATTTCTTTTTGAAGGCTCGGCAACTACTGCGAGATGCAGGTGCTTTGGTCTGCTCGCGACGAATACGATCGCGCAGGGCGATACTTGCGAGGTTGGACTGGACCAACTTGTAACGAACGGCATCACTCTGTTGCGTGCAATACCTAGCCGAGAATGGCCTGGGATCGCAAGTTTGGAAGTTGCCCACGTGTGGGGTAGGCGTGGCAATTGGCCTGGACCATTTGTAATCAATGATGCTGAAGTCAGCGGTATCTCTTCGATGTTGACGGTTCCGAGTGCTGTCGGCGGCAAGCCGTGTCGCCTAAAAGAGAATGAGGGCAAGTCGTTCCAGGGTTCGAATGTTTTGGGACTGGGCTTCACAATGACCCCGAAGGAAGCCGAGCGGTTGATCGATCGCAATCGAAGGAATCAAGACGTTCTCCTCCCTTATCTCAACGGCGAGGATCTCAACTCCAGACCAGATCAGTCCGCGAGACGCTGGGTTATAAGTTTTCGCGATTGGCCGCTTGCGCGCGAAGGGAAAGGGAAGTGGAGCGGATCGGACGATAAACAGCGCAAGGAATGGCTACGATCCGGTCTGGTCCCGTCTGACTATCCCGATCCAGTCGCTGCCGACTACCCAGACTGCTTAGAGATTGTACGTACAAAGGTCAAGCCGGAGCGAGACCGTTTGGCGACCGGAGACGCAACAGCGCGCGACAGAGCCAGGCGATGGTGGCAGTTTGCTCGACCAACTCGCGAACTGTACGCCACCATTGCTGGTCTTGAGCGTGTGTTGGTGAGAACCCAAACAAGCAGGACACAAATGTCGGCTTTTGTTCCGAACGGTCAGGTCTACGGCCATAAGTTGATCGTCTTCGCAGCTGACGAGGATCTTTTCGCCGTACTCGACTCTTCATTCCATTACCATTGGGTGATTCTCCGAGGATCTTCAATGCGTACGGACGCTGTATACACGCCGTCAGACTGCTTTGTAACTTTCCCGTTTCCGGCGCTTAAGAATCTCAACCAATTTGGTGCTCAGTTTCTCAACGCTCGAGTAACGGTACTCAGCTCTCGCCGCGTGGGCTTGACAGATGCCCTCGCACTTTTCAATAAGGCTGATGAAAACTCCAGTGACATAGCTGAGATGCGTCAAGCATTCGAACAGCTTGATCACGGCGTTGCCACCGCATACGGCTGGACCTTCCCCCTAGATCACGAATTTTATGAAACGAAACAAGGTAAGCGCTTCACGATCAGCCCTGACGCACAACGGAAGGCCTTGGATCTACTGCTTCAGCTGAACCACGAGCGGTACGCGCAAGAGCAAGAAGCTGCAGAATCCAACAAAACCCGACGATACCGCCGCAAGAAGTCGGGCCACGCACCGGGACTCTTCGAAACGGAGATCACTCCAGCATGAATATCCTCTCTGCTTCCGCTCCGCCATCCGCTGAACTGCGAAAGCAGCTACTCGAAATCGTCCAGCGCGACTTGCTAGGTCCGGCTGGTGGTCCAAAAGAAGAAGTGGATGAGCGGAGTGTTCGTGATCGGTACCTTACCGGCGTCCTTGCGCCACGCAAGCAAACATTCGAACCTTACGAATCCACAACTTCCGACGACGATCTCAATACCGCCGCAGTCGATGACCAGCTTGCTATTGACGGCGCGGACGACGAACTGGCGGTTTCCGGGCCGGGAACGCCCGAAGAGGGCGCGCCGGAACCGACGGCATCTCCAGCTCCCACATTTTGTCCATCGTCTATCGGCATGTCATTTTCTATCGATCCAGCCGCGTCGGCAATTCGCGTGGTCGCACGCTGGGGTCAATATCTGAAAGAAGAGAGTACTGTCCTCACAACCAAAGCGGGCAACCCGAAGCGCGTTTGGCGACGGTATCAGCGCGGCGGAATTCCGAAAACACTTCCACTCACGCCCGGCCAGATCAACCAGTTTGCTCCGGATGCTGATTGCCCCGATGTGCTCGTGCAAGGGACTGTCCGCAAGCGCGAGGACCGCTGGAGCGTAACGCTATTCCTGGTGAATAACCAGACAGAGACTCGAAAGTTAAAGGATTCGGCCTGGCTGTTCCAACCCGAGCTTTCGGTCTCTGGGATCAAAGACGCTCCGGTCTTTATCTGCCGTAGCCTGAGTCGTGATCCGGGGAAAATGGACCCAGTGACTCTCGCGGAGGAACAGGCAATGAATATGCTCTACCGCGAGCGGCTGGAGTTTGCGGTCGGCCACGGCGTGAGTGTTCATGCTGACGTCTCGGCGGAAGCACAGAGCAGGGCTACACGCATTTCGACCTCAACGATGTCGACCTTTGAAGTAGCGCAGTCCACGCCACCGGACGCCCGAGATTTTCCGTTGCTGGCTGGTCTTGTTGTAGACATGAAGGACCTCGCGGAAACGCCGTCCGGCCAGTTACAAGGCAAGCTGTGGCCTCTGGTGGATGCGTATGAGGACTGGATTCGCAACCGCGAGAAGGAAGCCGGTCAAGCCGAATTAAGAACGCACCAGAGTGCGGTCGTAACCGCTCTCGACAAATGTCGTCACTCGCTTCTCCGATTGAAGGCCGGTATTGAGTTGCTTGCAAGTAATGAACAGGCAGCAGAGGCTTTCCGTTTCGCAAATCGCGCGATGTGGTTACAGCGCGTCCGGACCCAGATGGCGGAGGCTAAGCGACAGGACCAGCCAGCCGACGCACAGACGATTGACATTCCCAAGAATCGGAGTTGGCGTACCTTCCAGCTCGCCTTCATTCTGGTAAATCTGCCGGCTCTCACAGATCCGACGCATCCTGAGCGGAATGATTTGTGCGATCTCTTATGGTTTCCTACTGGCGGCGGAAAAACGGAAGCCTATTTGGGCCTTTCAGCCTACGTGATGGGAATCCGGCGCCTGCAAGGCATCGTGGCCGGCCGCTCAAGCGAGGACGGCGTAGCGGTATTGATGCGTTACACGTTGCGCCTGCTCACATTGCAACAATTCCAAAGAGCCGCTGCGCTGATCTGCGCCTGCGAAATGCTCAGGCAAAAAGAAGGCAAATGGGGGACGACACCCTTCCGGTTGGGCCTCTGGGTGGGTCAGAAAACGACTCCTAATACGACGGAGCAGTCGCACGAAGCCATCGCACAGGCACACGGACACCGGCAACCCCTCGGGGGGCGTGGGGGCGCGGGATCTCCGCATCAAGTTACGTTTTGTCCGTGGTGCGGTTCAAAGCTGGATGCCGGCCGTGACATCAAGGTGTTCAGCGCACCGAATCACATGGGTCGCACGCTGATTTTCTGCAGCGATCCCATGGGCAAATGCCCGTTCACGCCAGCAAAAGCGCCGCTGGAGGGAATCCCCGTGATTGTGGTGGATGAAGAAATCTACCGCCTGTTACCGGCCATGCTGATTGCCACCGTTGACAAATTCGCGCAAATGCCGTGGAACGGCAAGGTGCAGGTTCTCTTCGGACAGGTGGAATCGCGTTGCGAACGCCATGGGTTCCGTTCTCCTGAAACGGATGACGCGCTGTCGCATGGCCCAGCGAACGGGTTGCCTGCAGCGAAAACCGTGCCTGTCAATCCTGTACGCCCGCCAGATCTCATCATCCAAGATGAGCTGCACCTGATCAGCGGGCCGTTGGGGTCGCTAGTCGGCATCTACGAAACGGCAGTGGATCATTTGTGTACCTGGAAGATCGGCGAAGCTGCGGTACGGCCGAAGATCGTGGCATCAACCGCTACTATCCGCAAGGCTATAGATCAAGTGCATGGCGTTTTCGCTAGAGATGTCAGTATCTTTCCGCCGCATGGCTTGAACGTGACGGATAGCTTCTTTGCGCTGGAGCGTTCCAAGGAGACCGTGCCTGGCCGTTTATATGTGGGCATTTGCGCACCCGGCAGGAGATTGAAAGCCGCGTTGATTCGGGTCTACGTCGCCTTCCTAGCCGCCGGGCAGGAGCTTTACGAAAAATACGGTGTAGCGGCCGATCCGTGGATGACCATGGTCGGTTATTTCAATTCAATGCTCGAATTGGGTGGGATGCGCCGTCTCGTGGAGGATGACGTAAAGACGCGCCTGGGCAAGGCTGACCAGCGTGGCTTAGCGAGACGGAGCATACCGTTTGGCGCGGTAGATGAGCTCACTTCGCGGAAGAGTTCAACCGATATTCCACAATTGCTGGATCGGATGGAAAAGAGGTTCGATCCGGCAGTTACGGCTCGCAGGCAAGATCTGATCAAGCGCCGCGACTTCAAGAATTTACCTGTGTTGCCACTAGATGTTTTGTTGGCAACCAACATGATCTCAGTCGGAGTCGATGTTAAGCGGCTTGGACTGATGGCCGTCGCGGGTCAGCCGAAATCGACCGCCGAGTACATCCAGGCAACGAGTCGCGTCGGCCGCACATTCCCAGGATTAGTTTGCTGTGTCTACAACTGGACAAGGCCAAGAGATCTGTCCCACTACGAAACCTTCGAGCATTACCATGCGACTTTTTACAAGCATGTAGAAGCGCTCTCGGTGACGCCATTCTCGCCAGGAGCAATCAGCCGCGCTTTGACGGCGCTCTTGGTTTCCTGCGTCCGCCTTGGGGGTAGCGAATTCAATCCGAATCAGAAGGCAGGACGGATTCAGAATGGACACGCGGCGGTTCAGGACGCGATTGAGAATATTGCGCAACGGGCTCACAAAGTAGGCGATAAAGCCATTGCCGACCAGGTCCGTGCAGAACTTAAGGATCGTGTGGATAAATGGCAAGCGACCGCGCAATCCATGACGGGAGGTGCCGTTCTTGGATATCGCGACGCGAAGGATGGCGTCACGCGAGGTCTCTTACACAAGCCAGGGCTGGACCTCTGGCATGATTTCACGTGTCTGAATTCGCTCCGCGATGTCGAGCCAATGGTGAACCTGATTTTCGATGACGGCAAGCTCGATGACGGCCCGGCAAACGCCGCAATCGTCATAGATGAATCGGCTGACGAGGTCGAGGAAGAGGAACTGGTCTGATGCCAGCTTCTACTGTGACAACGGAGAAGCGGACGCGTGTCGGAGAACTTCGCCCAAGTCAATTACTGCTTTCCTTTGGCGTGGGCGCGACGGTCGACCTCCCCAGCCTTTCCGTCATGGTCATGGGATTGGATGATTGGCCAATCGCGCACGCAACGGCATTGGCCGAAGCAAGGCTCCTTGCGGCCGTGCAGAAGGAATTGGGATCGCAGGTGACGCGGCTATTGGCTCCGCCGCCCGCTTCCGAAGAACCCGCTGGCGTAGATGTTGAAGAAAGCTCTCGGATCGGCGTTCCCGTGGCGCCGTTTCCGCGCTGGTTGCTATGCCCCTTCTGTAGATTGTTGGCCCCAATTGGCAGTGGGCTCTTTCAACTGAAGGCAAATCCCTGGCGGCCGGATCAGACACGATACATCCATCACAACTGCCGGAATCAAACCAAATCGGCGCGCGCGCTTCCAGTGCGATTTTTGGTCGGATGCGAATTAGGACATCTGGATGATTTTCCCTGGGTGGAGTTCGTCCATGGGGGGCCTACGACCTGCGCTTATGAACTGCAGTTCTCAGAAGAGGGGATGAGCGGAGAAGCGGTAGATGTTTATGTCCGCTGCGTTCGATGCAACATGGCCCGTTCCCTTGCAG
>JBAUZG010000316.1:0-5768 GCA_049585195.1 Bryobacteraceae bacterium
ATAAAAGGATCTGCCCCACTCGAAAAGATGCTTTTATTTCTTTGTTTCAAGAGGTGAATCGGATCTCAGCGCCTAGTTCAACCGTCTTGTAAGCAGGAGAATCTGAATGACAATGATCTTGAAACCCATCGCAGCAAGCTTACGCACGACAAACTTTATCCTGGATCTGTGCCTTGGAGATGTCGACGAAAGGGATGCAAAGAAGCGAGTCAGAAGAGGCGAAGGCCCATCGATCGCCTGGCAGGTCGGTCACATGTTGGACCACCGCTGCAAATTGCTAGGTCTGCTCGGCGTTGCGAATGAGAGCCCTTATGCACCCAAATATACTTCTATGGCTGCTTCTGACGGCAGCGACTATCCGAGAATGACCGATTTCCACGTCCAATGGGGGCACGTTTTCGCTCAAATTGAAACGGCAATGGAAGCAGCAACCCTCGAATCGCTGGACCGAATAGTAGAGAACGGGGGGCATGGTGCAAAAACAGCCTTGGACTCGATCATATTCCTAATTTGGCATGAGGCATATCACATGGGCGCAGTGGGCGCGATCCGCAAGGAGCTTGGATATCCAGGTCCTGCGGAAGTGGCGACCGCGAGAGCGGCGGGATAGCACCTTGGGAGTAGGAAAGCTGCTTGGAAGCCACTCCTTTCCCTCCGAGCAAGCAGCGCTCGACAAAATGCCGACTCCGCTTCAACCTCCATCACAGTGTGCGGTGTCCGTCAACGGATTCACTTCCACATGAGGTTAGGAGCGGATCATTTTTAAAACGCGCACGTGGGGAACGACATCTATCTTCTACTGACACTCGGCTCTAATAGAGAATTATTTCGATGCCAGGGCTGATAGTTTACGGCCGGCTATCGGTACCTTTTGGCCCCGCATTCGTGGCGTGCAAATTCGCTCCGCGGATCCATTGAAGTATCGTCGCGTATTGCCAGCTCGATTGATTTCCCGGCCACCTCTGGCCGCCATTGTGTGTGGCCAGGTAGTCGGCAACATTGCCGGCCGAATCGGTCGGCCGTGTGGGCTTGATCAGAATCAGGCTGTGCTCGGGATCGTTGATGTTAACCACACGCATGGCGTATTTATAATTCTCCTCGCTATCCTGTGGCGAGAATTGTCCCTCCGCGTTGGGCGGCTGCAAGCGGAAGATGACATGCGAAGCGTGACACATAACGCACGCTTTTCCATCGGCGCCCAGCGTAGCGAGGATCGGCTCCACTTTTGAAACAAAGAAATTGAAGTCCAGCACCGACCCTGGCTTCACATCCTCCAGCGCTTCGCCCAGCTTTTTGCCGGATAGCACGTTCTTCGCGATCAGCTTCAGCCGGAAATTCGGATCGTTCCGCATGCGCTCCATCGCGGCTCGAAATTCCGGACGTTCTTCGATGCCGGGCGATTTGCGGAGTAGATCGAGGGCGGCGGCGCGGACGTTGGCCTCCGGGTCGGTAAGACTCGCAAGCACGGCGGCAAAAACCATCGGCTCCTCCAGAAGCTTGACTGAAGGGTTAGCAGTTTTCTTCGCGTTGGCGTAGGCGCCGCCATCCTGCGAAAGGGCTCCGCCGGAGATGCCCTCGCGCCGTCGGAGAAACTTCGGATCGTTCACCTCTTCAATCAGGACACTTCGCTGGGAACTGCCAAACTGGCCAAAGATCTCGGTAGAGAGCGCCGATTGCCGTGGATCTTCCAAACGATTTAGCGCGATCTGGATGGCTGCACGTTGCACATCACGATCGGAGTCCTTAATAGCGCCGAGCATTTGCTTCTGGACCGCCGGATTATTCACAAGGTCGGGAAAGGCCGCCGAAGCGGTCAATACGTGAGCGTAATTCTTGCTGCGAGGTTGCCGTTCGAGCAGCCTTTGTAGCGCGGTTACAATCTGCTCCTCATGCGTCCACGGAGAGCCGTCGGGCAGCGCCGCCAGCAATGGCAGAACAATGCGCTGCGTATCGTCGCTGCCGCTGGTGAGGATCGTGCTGATGGTCCGGAGCAATGCCGGGTCGGGCTGGGCGCCTGCCGTATCCATGTTGAGACTCCCGCGCTGATTGTTTTCGTAAACATAGTTGACCGCTTCGCGCACCTGGGGATCGGGATCGAGCGTCAACTGCAAGACGGCCGCGGTAAAATGCGCGTCGCCCGCCGCGCTCAACGTGCTTCCCGCCTTTAAAACATCGATCTTCAAATCGCTGTCGGCGCCTCGCAAACAATCAATCAGCGCCTGCTCGAGTCCAGGCCCAGAACTTTTGTAGAAGTGGATTAGTTCGCTGTCATTGCCAACGCGTGTCTGATAAAAGCCGTTGTGAACGTCATAGCGAAAATCGGCTGTGTCGCGATACGGCTGATATTCGTAGCCCGGAACATGCAGGTCCGGCACGCCGGAAACGTATTTTGTGAATACAGCGGGCAGCGCAACGGAAACCTGGCCTTCTTTGAGCTTCGGCAGGGAGTAATGCCGGATGTGGAAGTCCCACAACGAATCGAGAATTCCCTGGCGGCCTAACGGCGTGGCGGAGCCTAGCACCCTTGCGAGAATCTGTGCCTGATCGCGCACCACGGCCTCATATCCGGCACGAATGCGCATCTGATCGAGCGAGGTTCCGGCGGCGTTGATCCAGGCGTCGAGATAGCCCGTGTTTTCGTCCAGAGTGGAATAAATCGCTTCGTGGACGGCGCGTCTGATAACGGGGTCTTCCTCCGAGTTCATACGAGTGGCCAGCGCTTCGAGGATGGCGTTGCGGGCATCCCGGTCGTCCGCGCTCCAGTATGACCACTGCCAGAGGCCACGCGCTGCATGGAGACGCACGGCCGCAGCCGGATCGTTCAAATCGCGGATCAAAGCTCGCCGCAGCGTGTCGTCCTGGGCCACATATTTGAAGTGCTGATTGAAGAACTGCGTAGCGCCCCAACGCACTCGCGCATCGGGCGAAGCGAGCGCCAGAGCCAGTTTGGCGCGACCTTCCGCGGCAACTGCCGGCCGACGCTCGAGGATCATCCGCAAGGCCCAGGCGGCTGTTCTTTGAACCATCTTGTCGGGATCTCCGAAAGCGGCGATCAATGGTTGAATCGATTGCGGATCGGCCATGTGTCCGAGCGCGCGCGCTGCGGCCTCGCGCGCTAGTGGCTGCGCATTTTTAGCCAGGACATGCCGAATTTGCGCGAGTGTCGATGCCCCAGCCAGATCCCAGAATTGATCCAATTGCGAGAGCAGCAGCGGAAGATCGTTCTGATTGAGATTCACAGGTGGTTTGGGGAACGCGTCATCCCAGCCTTTGTCCGGCGACGGTTTCTGGTCGGGGCCTGGGTATAGAGTGGATAACGCCATCACCGCAAACTGAGTGGCGCGGAAAGGCGTGTTGAAGCCCTGATACACCGGATCGCCTTCCCAACTTCCTTCGGGCCGTTGCGCCTGCAACATCGCGTTCACGGCACGCTTCAGATTAGGGTCGCTTTCGGGCCGCCGCCCGGCCAGCGCCAAGGCGAGAATCGCATGATACGAAATGAAGTCCGAAGGCTTGGCATCTCTCTCGAATGGATAGGGCCACATGCCGTTGGGCTGCTGGTAGCTGTATAGTTTTTGAATCAGTTGGTCCAATTGGGGAGCGAAGCGCTGGCGGTCGACCGTGGCCAGTAAGTGGATCTTCCAGTTCAGATCAATCATGTTCTTCGGTTCATACGGAAGCGCCAGGCGCAGCACCATGTCGCGGTGATCTAACCACTGCTTGTCGCCCGTTTGCTGGTACAGCAGATTAAAGGTGTCCCAGCTTTGCGAAGCGATTTCAAACGGGCTCACGTCGGGCTCGCAGCCATCGATTTCGTCGCCCGGCATCGTCGCCCGGTCCTTGTAATGAATCTTTAAGTAGTTCGCGTACGGGATTTCGAAAGTGGCAATGCGCGGAGTGTCGTGCGTTACGTTGACTTCGTACAGATGCTCCAGAAGCGGAAGGCGGCTGGCAACCGTGCGCGCGCTATAGATAACGCGCACCCAGTCCGTTCCGGGCTCGCCGTAGAGCGGACGCTCATTGTTATAAATGCGGTCGGTGAGGAACTCGAGGGCTGGACGTTGAGTCGGGGGATAGCCGTGTGAAACCGCCGTTAGATAGCCGCGGGTAGTGAACTGTGTGGGATGACAGGCGATGCATTGCTGCGTGTCGCCGTGGTTCATGGTGGTTCGCAGCGCGATGGCGCCGCGCCGGGGCGTATTCGACAACCATGTGTCGCCCATATTAAGTAGGAAGTCCATTCCTGTGCGAACCGCCTGCCGCGGGTCGTTATGGGGCGGCACCGGGTAGGAGAAGGTATGCAATTGGTACGCCGGATGATTCGCGTCTACTCGAATGTAATAGGCCTGTCCGGGCTGCAGGATGCGAGTGCGGAATTTGTAGAGTCCGGGGTAGTTTTGAGTCGCTTCTATCTGATAAACGAATGAGCCGGTTCCATAGGGAACGATCCCAGGACGCCCGGCGCTGTCCTTGCCGGAAGTGAAGATGTCGACATCGAGCGGGACTTCACGGTCGGTAATATCGAGTACAAAATAAACCAGCCGCGGCTGGTTTTCGTGGTAAGTAAATTTGAACCATTGGAAGCCCTTCAGCAGAGCGGCATAGCGGTCTTCGTTGGGAGCCGGCGCGTAGGGCCGCTCGTCGGCACCGCCATAAACCGTTTGCCCTAGTTCGATGGTTTGCGCGGTCTGCCATGTATTGTTGGGCATCGCCGCAATAACGGCGGCGCTGGACTGCGACTCGGAAATGCGCTGAAACCCCGTAGTAATTTGGGGTATTTCTCCGGGCGCGCCGTGCAAAGTCGCTGTGACGGCGCCCGAAGATCGCGGCCGTAGAGTCAAATAAAAATCCAGATCCTGCGCATGCAGCCACTTCTCTGCTACCGTGCCGCTACCGTCCGCTATGGAAACTTGGAATGCTGCGCCAGTTCGAAGTTGCGCCGGATGTCTTACGGCGAGCGTAACCGCATAGAGCGAACTGGGCTCGCCCCTGCCTAGAACGATGTGCCGGTCCGATGAATTCGGGCCCGCTCCTGAGCGCCCCTCAAACAGCAGAGCGAGTGCGCAAATCAGGCCTCCAGCCAGCGCAAGTCTGGCGTGACGTGGATTTAGACTGAATGAATGTCGCATGATGCGCAGAAACTACCTTGTTAGCATTGTATTCAAACGAAGTCCTGACGGGGAAAGCGATGTCGCGTTCTGCGATGTTTCAGCGTGAGAAGTAGGTCGCGCTCGCGAGGGCCTGACCCTGATGCAATGAATCAGCATGAACGCGGTATCGATATCGCTGATCTTCAAGTCGTGCGGC
Organism: Bryobacteraceae bacterium; assembly: GCA_049585195.1. Classification (GTDB taxonomy): domain Bacteria; phylum Acidobacteriota; class Terriglobia; order Bryobacterales; family Bryobacteraceae; genus KBS-96. Next base: position 5,308 of record JBAUZG010000316.1, read on the forward strand.
TTTGGCTCACTGGCGATCCGGAGATTGTGGAAGGATCGCCGACCGTCCGGAATCATTCTTCAATCCCGTGCCGTTTCTCACGACGATCCACGTACGACGTGAATCGTAAACCGCTACTCCGAAGATTCGCCTGCTCGAGCGAGATTTGTGGTTTCGGGTAACACGAATTGGGAATTACCGTCCATCCTCTTAACGGATTCAAGCTCGCCGCTTCATTCATCGAGTCCGGGAGGTGGGATGTGTTCATTCGAAATGTGACCCAAATCGTCGCTGTTGTGCCATCGATGGGTCCATGCTCCGCGAGCATGGCAGGTTCGGGCGAGAGGCCGCCGAAAATTGTCAGTACTGGCAACCCTCGACGAGGCGAGAAAAAAGCGAGGGCCGTCTTCGAGACTGGCAGCAGAACCGCATCCGCCGCAACCTGCGCACACTCAATACTCTCGGATTAGCTCTCAATTGGC
>JBAUZG010000317.1:0-11559 GCA_049585195.1 Bryobacteraceae bacterium
GCTTCATAAGGCTTGAACCGGTTCTCGAGCAGCAGACGGTGTGACCGCGCCAGATCTTGCGGATCGACGTAGAAAAATGCCCCGGTCAGCTGCGTCCGGAACAGTAGCCCGCCTTCGTAAAACCCGGTCTCGACACAGTAATCGACCCCCGATTTTGTCAATAGATCCTCGAGCTTCAAGGCCTCGCGCAGCTTTCGGGCCATAAACAAAAGCCGCAGCTCGCGCCCGTCAAAAAAATCCGGCTCCTGCCGCATACTTTCACGGTAGCGCTCTCCTCACCTCGTCTCCCATTTATAACTTCCGATGCTGTACTTAGCCTGGTAAGTCCGGCTGTACTTGTTGCGGGCGTTGTAAACGGCAAAACTGCCATCCTCGTGCGCCACAAGTTTTAGATAATAGCCGCTATCGTCATCGCCTACATTCGCGATGTTCGAGTCCAGCGCGTTATGTTCCTTGCCGCCGTCTTCCGAGTAATGAAGCTGCCAGATATCCTCGAGCCCCTGCGCTGTTTTCAGAACGTTGTATGTGGCTGCCGCGCCGCCTTTTCCCGAGCCGTTGTCCTCAATTGCCACCCGCGGGCTAATGTCGTGAACCAATGCGGGGCTGTTGCTCGAGTCGAGCCCGTGATGCGAGACCACGAACACGTCCACTTTTCCGAACGGATCCACTGGGCACATCAGTTCCTTTTCCTTGTTCCAGGTCAAGTCACCCAGGTCGAGCATGTGAAACCGGCCAAAATGCCAAAATGTTCCGAGCGATCGCGCGTTTTCACTTGGGTCTGGCGGCTTGTCGGGAGTTGTCTCACAAAACGTGTTCACATTACCTCCGCTTCGCAGCGGTTTTTTTAAAACATTACCGTCCGACGCGACTACTGTCACATCCACACCCTTGATCGGCAGCATGTCCCCCGGTTTCACTACCAGATGCTCTCCGGCCGCCGATGCTGCGGTTGCATAGTCCCGCACCAACTGCTTTTGGATGTCGTTCGCCGCTTCGCGGTCCGGTCCATGATCGATGAAGGCGCCGATCGGCATCTTCTCGACGACCTGCCGCACGCCGCCCACGTGGTCGGCATGGTAATGCGTGAGAACGAAGTAGTCGATGCGCTTAATCTTCGCAAGCTTGGCCGCCTCTACAATCCGGTCCGCGTCGCGCGAATCGTTACCAGCCCACCCTGCGTCGATTAAAACCGATTGCCCTTCGGGCGTGATGATAAGCGTCGCCTGCCCACCCTCAACATCGACGAAATAAGCGGTCAAAGCTGGCGCGTCTTTCGACCGTGCTTCTTTGGGCCGCGTCAGCGCGAACGCGGCGCTGAAGACGACACACAATAGAGCCATTGTGAGCCGCATCGAACTCCGATGGTAGCAAAGCCGCGGCTCCCGTATCGGTCGAGCGGGTCTCCAGCCCTGCCGTGCCGTCACTCGTGGCGGCATCTACGTGCACCTGGCGTTCAACTAGCCCCACCTGCTTAGAAACTCGGCCCGGTCCTGCATCGCTTGGGCTGACTTTGTTGCACGCAAGCGCAGGATGCGGCGCAGTTGTTCACCTACAGAGAATCGTTGTTGAGGTGCAAGTATGAGCCCGGCATGGTGCCGGGCGGTTCTCAACCAGCGAGCGTGCAGAGCATAAAAATCCGAGATATTAAATGTATAGAGGACACAGCTCCGCTTTGAGGCGTACGAGAGCTGTTATTCGTCCGTGCATCCAATTAGATTCTCCTCGATCGGTGTAACGACCAGCACACTGCGTTGCCGAAGCGCTCCTACGAGGTCCAGGTTCATTGCGTCTTCGTCAAAATAGACGCTGAATTCGCTCACGCTTTCAAATCAGCCGTTGTTTCGCTCAAGTTCTTCCGCGTTGCGGGCCTCGGATTCCAAATCTGCCTCTATCTCGTCTCGGTTCGCATGGAAATACGCTAGGGCGGCGTAGACTTGCGCGAGTGACAGGTGTCCGAACTTTTGAACAATTTCCTCGGGAACAAGTCCCGCCTCGTGCAAGAGCGCGATTCTTCGCACGGAGACACTTGTTCCAGCAACGCAGGGACGTCCGCCATGAACTCCTTCACGGCGCTCAATCAAGCTGCCGATTTGTGTGATTGAGGCCACCGCTCCAAGTATAACGAGTTCTTAAGGCTTCTACACAGCGCGCCGGTTCACTTAAGCCTGAAATTCACTTCGATCGTTGCTTCTACCGCGACCGCTTCTCCATTCTTTGTGGCGGGCGCAAAGCGCCATTGCGTGACAGCTTCCACCGCTTTTTCATCCAGTCCAGGGTCAAGACTCCGAGTGACCTTGATGTTTTCGGGTAATCCGTCGGCGCTGATCACTAAGTGGAGAACCACCGTGCCCTGAATCTTTCGCGCCTTGGCGTCTTTCGTGTACTCGGGCTCGATGTTCTCGACCACATGCGGCGCCTTCACGTCGCCGCCAATCTTATAAATACCGGAATCTTGCTTGGTCGCTCCGCTTTTATTGTCCGCTCTCACCGGAGCGAGCAGCGGCTTCAGGAAGCAGAATCACTGGCCTCATCCAGCCCCATACGACAGGTGTGGAAACGCCTGCCAGACGGACGCGCACTCCACAAGCCCAATGGCTACCTTCTCGGCTCATACCGCATCGCCACCGCCCCCGAGCCGAACTCGAGCCGGCTCACGAGCCTCAAGTCGACGGGCTTCGATAGCCCCGCGAACAACGTCGGCCCGTGGCCCGCTAGCCTGGGATGCACCACGAACTCGTACTCATCGATCAATCCCAGCCCCGCCAACGCCTGCGGGAGCTTCACGCCAGCCGTGAACAGTCCCTTGCCCGGTTCCCGCTTGAGCTGCTGAACGGCCTTTCCAAGATCCCCGCGCACGAGCTCGGCGTTCCAATCGACCCGGTCCAGTGTGCTCGACACGACGTACTTCTTTGCCGCGTCGATCGTCCGAGCGAAGGGTTCCATCCAATCGGGCCTTGCTCCCGTCGGCGCCGGCGGTCGCCACGCTGCCTCCATCATTTCGTAAATCACCCGGCCAAAGAGGAGGGCATCAGCCTGCTGAAGGTTCTCGACGGCGTGACGATGCAAGTCTTCGTCCGGGAGAATTACACGATGATCGCAGCACCCGTCCAATGTAACGTTGATGGAATACCGAAGGGGTCGCATTACGCTAGAGTACGCCGATGGGGTACGGGCCACGGACGCGAACGCCATATAGCGCTGAAGAAGCCCCGCCGGATGGAACATCTGGCCAATTCTGAGAGCCTGGAATGAAACGGGTTGCGCCATTCGTTGGTATGAAGGGATCGAGCATCAAGATGAATCCGGCCATAGGGCCATCGACACAATCCAGACTTATATCGGTGTGAAGCTTTTGAGGTGGACTGCCCGCTCGGAGAGTCCTCCCCAGAAGCGAACTCAGTTTGAATGGTTGACCGATTAGGTGTGCAGAAAACTCAAGAAGAGGACGGTATTGATAAACGTCTTCGAAAGCCGCTCTGCTATCAACAAAGTACAGTCGAGTGGTTGTGCTTCCTACCTTGAAATCTGGGCCAGAGCCCGACGCCATGAGCTCGTCGTAAGCCACGCTGATCTCTGCTAAGCGCCTCGCTGAAACGGCGCCCGGAAGAATGACAAAGCCAAGTTCCACCAACTGTCGGACGAAGCCCGTTGGAAGCGTCCGATTCAGAGTGACTCTCTCAGGAAGATTCACGTCCTGAATCTATCAATCGAAGCAACGCGGACAACTTGTGGCAAAGCTTTTCAGTTGGCGAGCGGTCGGCAATCCGGACAGAGAATCCACGTTTGCCACAACATTAGTCCAGATGTCGGCCAGTGTCGGTACATAACTTTTGTGACCCCCGAAGGATGCTTCGAAGCGTTAGGCTTGACTGGGATTCTCTAGTTTCGGCAAAAAGCGGCAGCACTGATGCCCAAGGTGCCAACTGAAGATCCCACTCCGATACGAGAATGGGATCATGACCAGCGTGAGAATGGATAAGTGGCTTTGGGCCGCCCGATTCTTCAGAACGCGTGCGCTGGCTGCTCGAGCATGTGAACTCGGTAGGATTGAGTCCAACGGAGAACGGGCCAAGTCCTCGCGCGCAGTTCGAGTCGGCGATGTATTGCAGGTGAAGAACGACAGTGGCGACTTTCAGGTGGAAGTTCTGGTTCTTAGTGAAATGCGCGGGCCGGCGGCGCTTGCGCAGACACTTTACCGTGAGACAAAGGCGAGCCGGGACTTGCGGTCAAAGGTGGCAGAAGAGCGCAAAGCGATACCGCATTTCGAAGCGTTGCGGGAAGGCAAGCCATCGAAACGCGATCGCCGTGAAATCGACCGGCTTCGGAATAGAGCGTGACCACAGAACAAACGAATATGGTGGACATCCAATTAGGCCGTTCTTAAGGACGTTCGGCTCGCCTTCGCGTTATTCTCCGCTACTTGAACGAACGGTCAAACTCAAGATCCAATGGCTGACCATAACCGTACGATTTCCGTTCTCGATTTGAAGGCCAGATAAGTGTCCGGGGTCAATCCAGACTATAAATCCAGGTTCTCCATGGCGTCGCACAGATGATGAGTCCACGCACTCGATCGCGGTGACTTAATTAGCTTACCTATTTCGGTGACAAGAGACTAGCCATCCTGAGAGGAATAGGAGAATTAGTTCATAGCAGTAGGATGGTCACGGCCCTCCCGCAGGCGTTGAAGCAAACCTTCGGCGCGCACCGCTCCCTGGCAAACTCCAACACTTCGCCCATCATCAGAAACATCAACCAAGCCGCGATAAGCGTCGACGGCGACGTTTCGCGCGGCCGCTGCCGGTGCAACGGGTTTTGCAACGGGAGCAATGATTTCAACATCGGTGGAGTTTGCGGAGTCGCCAGGGTCTCGCTCATATATTCCCCTTTTTACCAGTACAACTTCAAGGCAAACTGGATCTCGCGCTGATCGTTCTGTCCATCGCGTGTTGATGTAATTTTCCCAAACGTGTTCGAGGTGTAGTCTAACGACCCCGGAGCGGCGGTTACGCCGTTGCCACTGAAACCAGGAGGCGAAAGGTTTGGCGTGTTCGTCAGGTTGAAGAATTCCGACCGGAATTCCAACCGGAACCTCTCTGTCAGCAGGAATGTCTTGAACAGCGAGAAATCGAGACGGTGGAATCCGGGGCCGTAGAACTGTGAAGGCGCTCCCCCAAGGGGCGCGTAATTAGACTGGCCGACTGTAGTCGCGACAGGCGGGCTTGCGAAGGCATTTGGGTTTATCCACTGATTCACATTGTGCGGGCCTGCATATATGTTCTGTCCAGGTACTAATAGCGCGTTGCACCCAAAGTAAGTTGTGGTGGTGATGGCGCACGGTACTGTATATGGCTGGCCGTCCTGAAGGGTCAAGATCCAGTTTGTACTCCAACCGCCGAGAATCGCGTCGACTACTCGCGGACCGTTTGCCATAAACTGACGGCCATGCCCAACCGGGATATCGTAATTGCCACTGAGGTGAAACACATGGGGAATATCGAAATCACATAACCCATAGTCCCCCTGAATACCAAAGCCAGGAAGCAAAGCTGCGTTCCGACCCGAGATGGCAGTACTGTTGAGCACATCGACCGCATCAGTACGGCATTTCGACCACGTGAAATTGGCCAAAACGCTCAAGCCCTTGTTAAACCTGCGTTCGTAATTGAGCTGGAGTCCGTTGTAATAGCTGTCTCCCGCAAAGCTAGTATATGTGAATCCGGTCTGAAAATTGCCATAAGGCGTGTATTGGTAAACATTCAGGCCGGGAGGGAGTATCTCGCTGGGAGCGTTCGGATTGGTATAAATCCCCAGGTGCCGCACGGTATTGCCGACATAGGCGGCCTGGAACGTGTCATTGACACTGAGCTGATACTGGAGCGTCATGTTATAGCCCTGCGTGTAGGGAGTCTTCATGTGATAGTCTTCGCCTGTGAATGAGACGCCAGCTGGTTCTACTGCCGACGGCGTCACTGGTATCGCGGAAATGCCAGTCTCCAGAGCGCCAATCTGGCCGTTCGGGTAGACAATGGGCGCATTAGGAACCAAATTGGAATAGCTCAAACTGTATTGGAATGGGAAGTCCACATAGGTTTCGACGACCGAGTTTTCAAATCCACCGTAAAACAAGCCATATCCGGCGCGGATGACGAATTTCGGCGTGATCTGGTAAGCGAATCCGACACGAGGAGAGAAGTTCGTTAGCTGCGAATGTCCAAGCCCAGGCACGCTCGAACAGACAATGTCGATGTTATCGGCTGCTGCTGCCGCATAGAAGTCCGGTGACAGCGGCGTGTTACAGCGGCTCTTGGTGATCAGGAATTCCGAGGGGTTACTAGACCCCGATGGAAGAAAGTTTGACTGCGCTCCGTAGCGCTCGATGAGCTGCCCAAAGTATTCCCACCGCAGGCCTAGATTGACGGTCAGTCTTGAGTTGACTTTGAAATCGTCCTGGAAATAAACACCGCTGTAGTTATGTTTCTGGTCAGTGTTAGCGATGTTAGACGCTTGCACGCTATCGGCGCCGCCTATATAATCGGCAGCACCGGGAACAGTGCCCGGCGCAGGTGTTAGCAGCAACTGAGCCAGTCCAGTGTTGCCGCCGGTCTCCGTGGGAATCTCGCTGTATAAGCCGGTAAATGAAAAAGCGCCGCGGCCTTGTGGAGGCTGCAGGATGGAAAACCGCAGCCGCTGGTATTCGTAGCCAACCTTTATGGAATGTCTACCAAACTGCAGGCTTAAATTTTCAGTCAGTTGCTCCGTGTTGCTGTATTCGACGGAAGGCAAGTAGTTATTGCCGCCCAAGCGACTTAGACCCGTGATGGTGATGCCTGGGAGTCCGCCATTGTCGGTAACTTGGGGGACACCCTGGATGCCGAACTCGGCCGGAATGCCGAAGGTATTGGCATCCGGCTGGAGCCTTGTGGTTGCGATCCGATTGAAGCCCAACCGGAATTCGTTGATGACGGTTGGCGAAAAGAGGTGGGTTTCACTCAAAGCCACATTCGTGCCATTCGCCGTCTGGTCGCCCTGAGAAAATGAGCCGCCGTCCGCAATTCCCGGGAAAGGCCCGGGGAAGAATGCCGGGTTTTGGGAGTAGCTCACGCGCCCAAAGATGCTGTCCTTCTGGCTGAAATTGTGATCAATGCGAATGTCGCCCTGGTTGACATCGTTGCGTAGCACTGGATTCGTGGCGTAGTTGTTGAATAAGCTGGAATTGTTTGGCGCCGGGTATAAGTTCAGCAGCTTAATGGCATTAGGATCCAATCGGCTTGCAGGAAGAATATTACCTGGAAACGGTTCTCGCACATACCCTAGCTGCGTTCCAGCCGCCATGCCGCTGCAAGGAACAGTGATGCCGGAGACCGGGTCGGCTACTCCACAGGTGACGGCGCGCGTCGTCGACGGGTCGAAGACCTGTCCCAAGGCGTAAGTTCGTCCCAGTACATCCGTACGCGTTCCACCTTGCGTAAGAAGTTCGGAGAGATTGGTGTAGCCGCTGCTGCGTTCAAGGGCGGTGGGAACTGTATTGATGGAGGGTGTCGCCTGGCGAATGCGCGTTCCCTCGTAATCGGCGAAAAAGAACGTCTTGTCCTTTTTTATAGGGCCGCCCAGCGTAGCCCCAAACTGATTCTGCCGGTATTCACCCTTTGGAATACCACCTGAGTTTTCAAAGAAGTTCGCCGCGTCCAGCGCGTCATTGCGCAAAAACTCCCATGCGTCCCCGTGGAGCTGGTTCGTGCCTGATTTGATGGTGGCGTTCAGGATCGCGCCAGCGGAACGGCCGAACTCGGCGCTGTAGTTATTGGTCTCGATTTTGAACTCTTGAATAGCGTCCACCGGGGGTTTCACCGCGTACGCCGTCCCATTCAGAAAGTCAACCAGGTTTGCATTGTTATCAATTCCGTCGAGCAGATAGTCGTTTTGAGCTGGCCTGAGGCCATTCGCCGCGAAGCTGCCGCTCGCACCGAGACCGCGTGTATCCTGCTGATCCTGCGTTACGCCGGCGGATAGTTGCGCCAAGAACGTGAAGTTGCGTCCGTTGAGCGGGAGATCGTTAACAGAACGAGAGTTGATCACCTGTCCAACCGAGGCATCCTGCGTTTGCAGCGGTGGCGCTTCACTTGTCACGAGTACAGTTTCTGTCGTCTGGCCTGGCGGCAGCGCAAAATCCACGACGACGCGCTGTTGGACGTCAACGGTGATGTTCGTGCGTTCCACGCGTTCGAACCCCTTCACTTCTGCGGCCACTCGATAGCGACCCAGCTTCACCGGAGAGAACGTATATTCACCTGCTGATCCGCTGGTGGTCGTCTGCACAATGCCGGTATCCTGGTTTGTCAGCGTTACCTTCGCACCTGCGATGACGCCACCGCTAGAGTCCTTCACCATTCCCAAAATCGAACCGGTATCCACCTGCGCTGCCGCAATCAGCGCAAATCCGAATAACGCTGCAACGAGCCAGCTCAGCCGCGAGCACATACGAAGCACCCCTCTCCTCAAACAAGTACCTGATTTAACAGCTGTCCCACGGCGCGATTCGATTCCATGAATGCGTTGCGATGATCCATCGCGCCCGCAAGGTCCGAATGCGAGAAAGCAATTCTCCCGAAAGGCGCATTGCGAAGTGCATCGCGCGGGGCGGCCTTCCCGTTCACGCCGAAAAAGAAACCTGGCTGGGGATTGACGAACGCATGACCCCAGCGATTCAGTACGATTCCGGCAATGTCCCGGCCGGCATCAAAGCCGGAAGCCCCGAACATCTCCGTCATCTGTTCGCGAAGCAGGCGTTCGTATTCGCGATACGAGGTTGACAGCAGTTCCGTGCGGCCTCGGTGACCTTGTTCCAAGGCCGGCAGACCGGGCTTCGCGAAATCAATGAGAAATGTCAGCACGGTTGGAAGATCCGGGCCGACATGCGACGTATCGACGCCGAATTTCGCCATTTTACGGACTTCGACATATCCTCCTATTCCTTCGAACCACTGGCCGCCGGAGATGCCTAGTTTGTAAAGAAATTCCCAATTACGAACCGCGACGTTAGCAACTAGATAGGGCGCATAGAGGAAATGCGAATAAGCCTCACGGCGATCCGCGTCCAAGTCTCGGACGACGTGCTTGGTCATCCAGCCGCCGCCGGCCATCACGGCGCTGCGTGCCTTGAGGCGGTACAGCTTGCCGTCGCGGCTGTAAGTAATCCAAACAAACTCTGACTTATTCGGCTCGGCGTTGTGCTCCACTCTCACGGCCGTGGACCGAAGCCGGATGCGGGTGCGTTGTCCGGGTTGATCGAGAGCCGCGAAGTTTATGGGGTTTTTCCAAACCGCCTCCATGGTCCGAGGTCCATTGATCGATTCCTGTATCAGGGTCTTCACTATCAGGCGGTTCATGCCTGAGTTCCCGCCCGGAAACATGTTCCAGCCTGTGGCTGCTGAATCATCCGTCGTCGGTATCGAACTCCAGGCGTATTCGCAAAAGCCGGACAGCGCATCCGGCCCCAAGCCCAGACCGCCGGCGGTGTCTCTAGTGAACAGGAGCCGTACGCTCTCGCGGCTGAGTCCGAGAGTGCGCATATAGTACTCCTCCATCGTGATGCTGTCAATCCGGCGTGAGATCTCGTCGCCCGGATATTCGTATACCCAGGGAGCTTCGCGGCGTTGACCATGGCGCCAAGCCACAAGTTCTTGGCGCTGCTTTTCGGGAAAGGGACAGCCTTCAAGATTCCTTCCCCACGGATCGACTACCCAGACACCCGGATTCCTTCCAAACTGCGCGCCGAAATAGAAGCCGTAGGTCTTCTCCTCCATTCCGAGCACGCGGTAGGGACTTCGAGTCAGCGAAATGGCAGGGGATGGTCCTTGCCACGTCTGGTACTCCTTAAACGCGTTGAAGTCCATTCCGATCGCGTCATACACGCTCTTCAGGAAGCTGTGCGGATAGGGCGGCTGAAAGTGAACCGACCCCTGCGGCGCGTAGAGGCGGTGGCCGTCTACTTCGAACTCGTTTCGCTTAGCAACGCCTCCGAACACGGCCGCGTTGTCGAGCACCAGACAGGTCGCTTCTGAACCGGCCTTCTGAGAGAAAAATAACGCGGCGGAGAGGCCTGAGAATCCGCCTCCCACGACCGCGCAGTCCACGAATTCACCGGTGTCGACGACATCCGACGGAGGTTGATCGAACTTGCCATCGCGCACCGCATGCGCGGACTGAACCACGGTCTCCATGTTCCCCGCTGAAAAGCGATAATCGCCTTCGCCGGTGTATCCGGTCCAATCGCTGTCATGCGCCATAGCCTCTCCGGGAGCCGCCGAGCTCAGTAAGATGCTGCCGGATGCAAGCAAAGCGCCGTCCAGGAAATCGCGGCGCGAGATATGGGCGTTCAGACTAAGAGATTTATCCAAGTGAGGGCACGAGCGTCGCATGGTCTCCCCTGTCCGGAGCGCACGCCGACACGCTCCATTGTGCTTTGAAGGGAATACTAGTCGAAAGCAGGTTTTATTTCAAGAAAATTCGTGTTAAACGTTTGCGCACCGAGATGGAGGGATCGATTCTGGAAATGGCTTTCAGCCGTCTGACCAGTTGGAATGCGACAGCACCGTCAGCGGCCGTAATCGAGGACTTGGCCTTAAGAAATTGAAAAAATAAACGTCGGAATCGCCGATGCGGGGCGGTAGTCGGAAGCCGCCGAGCGCAGCGGCGGGCGTCCGTGCACGAAGCCCGTGCTCCACGTGGAGGCAAATCTCACACCGCGCGAAGGACTTGTGCCTCTGCTCGAGCAGGTTTACGACGGCGTGTTCAAAGGCTTTGCCGTATTGCGGTCGCGAGCGGCAAAGCTCGTCGCGGCCGGCATAGCCCGCGCGCTTTCGATATCGAGAATCATCATCCGCACTAAGAACTTCCCCTTGTTATCGAACTCACGTCCCCATCCCGCCACAATGGTCCGCATCCGCCGGCCGTCCTTGTTGTGCGATGCGAGGTGCGACCGGATTTTTAGGTTAGTAATCACAAAACATTTACAGACCATCCACAACTTCCAAAACTCAATGCCACACGCTTGGGTAAGCGCAAAACGATGCGCGAGGGGTACTTTCCAGGGAGATGTATGAAACAGACTAATTCAAACCAGGTTAAGAATCGCCGTTCCTTTCTGCGAGGCAGTTTCGCAGCGGGGGCGGCTGTCGCCGGCGCAAGTGTCCTCGGCGAACGCAAGCTGTTCGCGCAGGGAAACAGTTCTCTGACTAAAGGTGATGTCGCGATTCTCAAGTTCGTGGCTGCGGCAGAGCTAATCGAAACCGATTTCTGGGTTCAATACGCGGAGCTAGGAGGAGTCACGACGGAACCTACGAATCCGTATCAGCTCGCCTTGCAGAATCTCGATCCCGATGGTTCACAATACATTTCGAGTAACACTCTCGACGAGTTAAGTCACGCGGAATTTCTGAACGCATACTTAATTTCCAAAGGCGAGGAGCCCGTGGATTTCGATCAGTTTCGCACTTTACCGAGTAGTCAAGCGGATGGAGCCCAGGAAATCGGGCGGCTTACAAATCTGTTCCAGCT
>JBAUZG010000318.1:0-23071 GCA_049585195.1 Bryobacteraceae bacterium
CGTGGCTCGGAACTGCCCGTTGATTCGAGGGCATCTTACCGAGCCGCGCGCGCCAGCAAGCGGTCACAATGGGCATTTTTGCGCCCGAAACTAGCTAGCGCAGCACCGCCGCCGTCAGTGCCTTCTCTTTGTTCTTCACTAATTGCCAGGCCTTTCGGAATATCGAGCTGACGGGCAGGCGAGCCGCTGCGGCCTGCTCGATCCACCGGCACACGCCGAGATTCTCAGGTACTTCGGCCTGGTGTACGGTAAACCGGTAGTCGTGGAACGTAATCGTATGACGGAATGCGCCAACTTTCTCTCGCAGCACAGCACTGGGCAACTGTTCGGGCTCCGGCAGCTCCCAAAATCCAGGCATCAGCGTCTCCTTGGCGGACCGCTGCCACGCGAGCACATAACCATTTTGCTCAATCCAGTACAACGTGCGATGTTCCGCCTCGTTCTTCCGCGCCTTGCGTCTCACAGGCAGATCGTTGTGTGTTCCCCTCGCGCGAGCTTCGCAAAACTCGGAAATAGGACAAACCAGGCATTGAGGATTTCTTGGAAGGCAAATTGTCGCACCCAACTCCATAAGCGCCTGGTTGTATTCGCCCGGCTGTGCGCGATCGAGCAGCCGGCCCGCAATCGTCGCGAATCGTTTCTTTCCGGCAGCCGAGCCAATATCGGTCGCATCATTCTCCATTCGGCTAAGAACGCGAAGCACATTGCCGTCAACAACTGCATGGGGAAGACTGAAGCTGATGCTCGCAATGGCCGCGGCCGTGTAGTCCCCCACTCCCGGTAATTGCCTGATCGTTTCGTACGTGGATGGGAAAGCGCCGGCCTCAACCATCCTTCTCGCCGCCTTCTGCATGTTTCGGGCGCGGTAGTAATAGCCGAGGCCGCTCCACTGCGCTAGCAGATCGGCTTCCGCGCTAGCTGCCAAAGAACCAAAATCGGGAAAGCGCGTCAGAAACCCCTCATAGTACGGAATCGTCGCCGCTACCCTCGTCTGCTGCAGCATGATCTCCGAAATCCACACAGCATACGGATCGCGATTCCGTCGCCACGGCAGGTCCCGCTTCGCGCGCGCGTACCAATCAAGCAACCTTTCCCGGAATGAGTGAATCCGCATCTTATACTGGAGGAAGTTCAGGCCACAATCCTTCCGCTTCGCCTCTCTTGGCTGAAAATGTCCGAAGAAACCAGGGTACCTGCCTCCAGTGACGACGCCGCACAACAGGTTATTGTGATCCGCGGCGCCCGCGTGCACAATCTCAAAAACATCGACGTCACCGTGCCGCACAACGTCATCACGGTCGTCACCGGCATTTCCGGATCAGGCAAATCGTCGCTCGTTTTCGACACCATTTACGCCGAAGGTCAGCGGCGCTACGTCGAATCGCTGTCGGCCTATGCGCGGCAATTCCTCGAGCGGATGGAGAAGCCCGATGTCGATGAGATCGTGGGTATTGCCCCTCCAGTCGCTATCCGCCAAAAAAATCAAACTCGAAATCCCCGCTCGACCGTTGCGACCGCCACCGAGCTCTACGATTTCATGCGCCTGCTTTGGGCTCGCGCTGGCACAACCTATTGTCCGAACGATGGCACCCGAATTCAGAAAGACACTGTAGATCAAGTGGCCGATGCCATGCTGGCTCAGCCGGAGGGTTCACGCTGGTACGTTTTGTTTCCCGTGAAAGTGGCCAACAAAACAGATGTCGCAAACCCTGCCGCCGTCCTGCGCGATCATCTTTTCGATCTTCGTAAAAAGGGCTTCACCCGCCTTTTCCAGAACGGGCAAACCTTCGAGTTCTCGACTCCGGAGTCCCTACTCGACATCAATTTCTCGAAACCTGTTTATGTGCTTGCCGACAGGTTGGTGATCGGGCCCAATTTGCACCAGCGCCTTGTCGATACAGTCGAGATTTGCTACCGCGAGGCCGGCGAGGTGTTTTTCGAACACGCCGGAGCAGCCGAGCCGCAAATACTGCATTTCAGCGAGCAATTCGCCTGCAAGAAATGCGGCCTCGCCGCCGCGCTTCCCGAGCCGGCCCTCTTCAGTTTCAACAACCCCGTCGGCGCGTGCCCCAATTGCCAGGGATTCGGCAACACGGTCGATTACGATATGGACCTGATTGTGCCCGATCCTTCGTTATCGCTCGAAGAAGGTGCGGTCGATCCCTGGACCAAGCCACAGTACACGTGGTATTACGACGATGAGGTCAAACCTCGCTCAAAAGGCAAGGTGCGGCTCGATACGCCTTGGCTCGAGCTCCACGAGAACGAGAAGGATTTCGTGCGCAAGCACATCAGCCGTTTTTTTCGGGAGGTTGAAAGAAAGAAATATAAGGTCCACGTCCGCGTGTTCATGAGCCGTTACCGTGCCTACACGGAGTGCCCGGCCTGCCGCGGCGGGCGTCTGCGGCCCGAGGCGCTCTACGTGCGCGTCGGCGACTTCAATATCGCTCAAGTGTCGAAGATGAACATCGCGCGGTCGCGTGATTTCTTCGACCGCCTCGAGCTCAGTCCGGAACAAGCCGCGGTCGCGGAACGTGTTCTTGTCGAGATACGCCAGCGGCTGAAGTTCTTGAATGACGTCGGCCTCGAGTATCTGACGCTCGACCGTCTATCGGCCACGCTATCGGGGGGCGAGGCGCAACGCATTCAGCTTGCTACCTCTCTGGGCTCCGGCCTCGTAGGCGCAATCTACGTTCTCGATGAACCCTCGATTGGGCTGCACAACCGCGACACCACGCGGCTTATCGGTATTCTCGAAGAGCTCCGCGATCTCGGCAACACCATCATCGTAGTCGAGCACGATGCCGATGTGATGTCCGCTTCAGACCATATCATCGACATGGGCCCTGGAGCCGGCGAAAACGGCGGCCGCATCATCTTTGCCGGTTCGTACAAACAACTCCTCGAACCGCCGCGCGCGCTGAAGACGCCGGAGAGCCAGTCGCTCACCGGCCGCTATCTTCGCGGCGAACTGGCAGTCTCGCGCTTGATGGAGCGGCGGAAGATCAATCCCAAACGCGTGATGAGATTCATTGGCGCGCGCTCTCATAACCTGAAGAACATCGATGTTTCTATCCCGTTAGGAATGCTCGTATGTGTCACTGGCGTTTCGGGATCGGGTAAGTCGTCGCTGGTTCACGATGTAATCTACCGGGCGCTCGATAGGCAGGTGAATCAGGAACGGAAGGGAAATTTTCAATCGAGCGACGAAGGCAGCGGCGAAGCCAGAAGACAAACTCTGAAACGCGTTGAAAGAGCCGACCTTCTGACAGGCGTCGTCATGGTCGACCAATCCCCGATCGGCCGTACGCCCCGCTCCAATCCCGTAACTTATATCAAAGCCTTCGATCTGATTCGCGAGCTGTTTGCCTCGACTCCCGAGGCCGACCGCCGCGGATACACTCCAGGCCACTTTTCATTCAATGTTCCCGGAGGCCGCTGCGAGACCTGCCAGGGCGACGGGACTGTAACAGTCGAAATGCAGTTTCTGGCCGATGTCGAACTGGTCTGTGAAGAATGCAAAGGGACCCGCTACAAGCAGAGCATTCTCGATGTCCACTACAAGGGTCTGAACATTCACGAAGTCCTGCAGCTTACGGTGCGCGAAGCAATTTCCTTCTTCGCCGACACTCACAAGCTGGCGCAGCGATTGAAAGTCCTCCAGGACGTGGGTTTAGGCTATTTGCGGCTTGGCCAATCGGCTACCACGCTCTCCGGCGGAGAGGCGCAGCGCGTGAAACTCGCCGGGCATTTGGCTCAATCCTCGTGCGAAGGAACGCTATTTCTATTCGATGAGCCAACCACTGGCTTGCACTTCGACGACATTGCCAAGCTGCTCGCGTCTTTCGAGCGTCTCATCATGAACGGAGGCAGCATTCTCCTCATCGAGCACAATATCGACTTGATTCAAGCGGCCGACTGGATCATCGATCTCGGGCCTGAGGGCGGCGAGGCGGGAGGACAAATTGTCGCGGAAGGAACTCCGGAGGCCATTGCGGCAGTGCCCGCATCTTATACAGGCCAGTTCCTGAGACAGGCACTGAAAGCTCGCGCCATCGCATGAACCTTCACTCTTTTAGAACCGCAGCGGGACCGTCCCTATGTTATTCTCATCCACGTAGGCCCTACGCCGGACAGGTGGGTGAGTGGTTAAAGCCAGCAGACTGTAAATCTGCCCGCCCTTGCGGCGTACGAAGGTTCGAATCCTTCCCTGTCCACCACTTTCGATCGAAACGAATCGAGGGCCTGAAGCGGCCGTTGTAGCTCAGTTGGTAGAGCACTTCCTTGGTAAGGAAGAGGTCATCGGTTCAATCCCGATCAACGGCTCCAGTCTTTTGAATACCTTACAGCCATATCGACTGAATGACGCTGCCCATTACCGCCCAATTCGAACAGAAATCCGGTCAATGTACGCCTCCCTCAATCTTGCCTAAAATGCGTTCCTGGTGGAGCCGGATAGCGCGATCCTGTTCGCTAAGATCGTTCAGTGTGTAAAGCAGGCTTGTGTCAGCGTGGCTGTGGCCAGCGGCAGCCATAGCTTGGCCGATTCCTGCCACACTGCCTATCGCAGTTATCGCCTCGCGCCGGAGAGATCTGAAGCCAAAGCCTCGCCAGTAGAAACCAAGTTCCTTGGCGATATTTCGGCTTTTTTGGTGCCGGAATCTGGGCTGCTTTGGCCGGCGGCTTCGAACTCCTAAAAGCTTGGCGGAAGTGTTCCTGAATGTGCTGGGAAAGCTCTTTCCTCGACTGTTCATACCAGGGTTCAAGTAGCGTTTCCGAAAGTTTTCGGGCCATTGCTGCAACCGGATCGCCCGAAGGGGCTTTCAGTAGCTTCATGAAAGCCATAACCAGAAGGCCTTCCTCTGGAGTTAGCTTTGTTTCCGTAGTATTCGCCAGTTTTTCAGTATCGATTTGAAACGAAGTCTCCAGAACCGGCTGTAATGCCGGAATTGCGCTAGCTAAGATCGCCGTGAGCGCAATTGTCGCGGGAGACCCTTTGTTTATGGCAAATTGCCAAAACGAGGCGAGAGTATTGAGGTCAGGAAAGGAGGTGCCAGCCTCGTAACGATAGATCGAAGTTGGTGTGATTCCGAGGGCAGCTGCCAGTTGCACCTGGGTGAGAGCCAGGCTCTGACGTAATTCCCGGATTGCAAGTGGAAGCCGATCCTCGGGGCTGCGTTGCGCCTCGCGACTTGACTCGTCAGCGCTGTGCGGGGTAGGCTTGCGTGTAGAGCTATCTGTCTTCTTCACCTGGGGTACCCGAAACAACCGTAACATCATATGACGTGGTGGCAGCTACGTCTCGATTTGGAAGCGACTCTGGAGGCTCCCGTACGGCCGCTGCAACCCGGCTGGAGTCAAGCGAGGCTATATTAGCCTCGACCTCCCAACCGGTGTGCCATTCTGAAAAAAAAACAGGTTGCCTCTTGGCACATGAGGGTTGAAGGATTCTCTTCAGAGCGTTTAATGCGGACCGATGCCCGGTATATATTTCCAGGTGAGCCGGAACACTACGGTGATCAAGGGCAGCTTTTTGCCGGACGGCATCGAATGAGCTCGTTGCGTTTCGGTTGGCTGGTGATCTTGAGGCGAGCTCGTAGTGCTACGGCCTGAGCGACGCCGCGAGAAGGTGGAGGATGGATGTGGTTTGCCATAATTTGAGCGCATCAGATCCTCGAGCGGTACCGGCAGATTTCACGAAATCTTGACAATAGAAACCAAAGCATTCTTTTGAGCGTTCTCGTGCGGGTGCTCATTTATTAGCGGCGAATTTCGTCTCAAATCTGAGAGGGAACTCATATTTTTTTGAAAGTGAAACACTCTTGGATCGAATGCGACCACAAACGGAAAGTCCGGTCTCGATCGGATTACGGGATTTTCGCAATCGAGTCCGCCCATTAGCTCCTGGATTGCTATATACCTTCTAGTGCCTCTAAATAAAGGGGCGCGGCGGCGTGCATTCCGGACAGTCTTTGCGCCGATCTGGCTCTCAGATGTCCTCGTGAGCGCCTCCGCTTCGCGATTTGCGTAATCGAGCAGTTTTGGCCACTTGATTCTCTACAACACGCTTCTGCCGCGGCTAAAAGTACCCGGCCGTGCTGATTTCGGAAACAGATCGCAATGGGCATTCGACCTTGCTGCGTGCAATAATCGGCAGAAACGTGAGTAAAGATCGGCGAGGCGTTGCATTTCCTGAGTGCTTTCATGAAATACTGGGCCTTTTCCTAACGAAATCCGCTGCCGGACCCTGTTAGTCGAACGGCTTGCCTACAGCCCTATTAAGCACTGTTTGCGCCCGCATTGAACACGAATTGAAGCGAAATCAAGGCGTAGCCATATGCAAAGTCCCGCATCGAAAGGTCGGCATTTTTCCTTCCCGCCTGGGAGAAGGTGGTTGATATTCGCAGCCGGAAGGGCTGGACTCACGAGAAATTGGCCGAGAAGGCGCGGGTCTCCGTGCGAACGATTCAGAACGTCGAGCAGGGGAAGCCGACACTAATTGGCACGATTCTCAAACTTGCGCAGGCCCTCGGCATCCAGGCTCGAGATTGCATGCTGGCATCCGATGCTCAATTGGATTCCCCGAGTGTACGGTCTGCAGTTTCGATTGCTCGCGACAGCTTCAGTGCGCCGCCCTGTCCCTATCGTGGGCTGCTTCCTTTTCGAGAAGAGGACTCGGAGTTCTTCTTTGGCCGCGAACACCTTCTACAGGTCCTGCAAGAGACGCTCTTGCACAGAAACGTTGTCCAGGTGTCTGGCCCGTCTGGAAGCGGCAAGTCGTCGCTGGTAGCCGCTGGTCTGATTGCGGCGCTAAGAAAATCCAAATCATGGCAAGTACTGCGTTGCCGCCCTGGAATGGACCCTTTCAATTCGATGGCGGCAGTATTATTGCCCCATCTGCAGCCGGATCTGGATGAGACCGCAAGGGCCGCTCAGCTTCCCAAACTCAGCTTGGCACTCCAAGACGGACAGCTTGGATACGTGCTGCACCACATTCTGGCGATTCAGGAAAACGGTTGTTTTCTGTTGTTTATCGATCAGTTCGAGGAACTCTACACGCACTGCAATCGTCAGGAAACGCGGCAGCGATTTCTCGATAGCTTGCTGGCTCTCATGAGCGCCAGCCGATTCGCCGGTCAATCGGGAGTGAAGTTGGTTTACGCTCTGCGTGCCGACTTCATGCATCGGTTGCTTTCGCATCGAGGTTTCACGGACGCGATACAGGGCGGAGACGTGAAAATTGGTCCGATGACTCGCGAAGAACTTGATTGCGTCATTCGGAAACCGGCCCTTCATTACGGAGTTCGGTTTGAGGACGGGCTCGCAGAGCGTATTCTGAACGATGCCGGTCGGGAACCGAGTTCGTTACCGCTGCTTGAGTTCACTCTCACAGAGCTGTGGGAAAGCCAGAAAGACCGGGTCCTGACGCATATTGCGTACGAACAGATCGGCCAGTTATCTGGAGCGATTGCCAATCGTGCCGAGACTGTCTACCGAAGTCTACCTTCATCTCAGCAAGACGCGACCCAGCTGATTCTCACGCGTCTAGTTCGGTTGGCTGAAGAGGGCGGCGAAGACACGCGACAGCGCATTCCTGTAACTGCTCTCTACGCGCAGGAGCAGCTCAATACAGATCATGGGCGGATGGCCGTGGAGGTGTTGACGGATGCGCGTTTGGTCACCGTTGGGCTTGGTGACGACCTTCGCCAGGAAACCGTGGAAATAGCCCATGAGGCTCTGATCCGCCGCTGGCCTAGACTTAGCCAGTGGCTGCGACGGAATCGGCGATCCCCATCTGCGTTTAAAATTCGCATCAATCGTCTTTGACATGATGCATGTTCGCGGACGTTACCAGGATGCCGCAGAGTTGATCGAACAGGAGCTGGCTCTACACGCTGAAGCAAAACATCTCCAATCACTGGTATTACCGCTCAGAGTCAGGCTTGTTCATCACAAAATGTTCTATCGACCCGTCAGCGAGCTTTATCCGGAGATGTTTGATCTGTTGGCCCGCTGCGACACTGAAGAGGACGCCGGCTCATACCGGGAAATTCTCTTCATGTTGGGCGGTAATCTCGGAACGCTTAAAGGAGAGTATGATGGCGCGCGCCGATTCTTGATCCGCGCGATCCGTTGCGCAGAGCAACACAAAGACCGCTACCTTTTGGCACGGTGCCTGCGCAAGTATGGAGATTATCTTCGACACCGAGGTCACCTCCACTTTTCCAACGCCGTCCTGACCGAGGCGCTCAACCTGTCAGTCGGAGACCAAGGAAGCCGACAACGGATCTACATCCTCGGCTGTCTCGGCGACCTTGAGAGGCAAAAGCTCAATTACTCAGCGTCCCGTGAATACTTTGAAACGGTGCTCGAACTTGCGAAAGCGGCATATATTCCGGGCTGGTTGGGAAATCTGCATCTCGGGCTTGCCGAGATCGCAATCGAACGGAATGCGCTGGATGAAGCGCGGGCTCTGTTAGATCAGGCTGAAGCTCATTACCGAAAAACCCGGCCGAAGCATTGGTGGGGCGAAATACAAGTCGGTCTGGGCCGCTGCCGGGTCGTGCGGTTGGCGGGTGAGCCAAGCTGGGTTGAGGTTGCCCAGACAACTCAACGGGAGGCCGTGGGTGCGGGCTACGACGCGGACGCGACGTTCGCGTCCAAACTGCTGGAAGGGGATCTTCATTCGCGCCACGTCCTCATGTTCTTGTAAACGAGATAGAAGACTGTCTTTTCGGATGATAAGTTCATGGCCCAAATTCTGAAAATCGACGGTGCAGCGATCGACAGTGCGTTGCACGGTGTGACGCGGCAATATCTCGTGGGCAATCTAGAGAAGCCTCAGGTGCTCCAGCATATCTCCAGCTCTTTGCTCGAGGTCGGCATCACTCGGTACGGAGCCGAGGGCGGACGTGAATTGCCCCACACGCACCGACAAGCTTTCGAGTTCCAGTACATGCTCTCAGGGTTGAGCGCGTATCTTGACATGATTACGGCCGAGGAATACATATTCCGGAAGGGCGATTTCTATGTTATTGAGCAAGGCGTAGTCTACGCGCAGAAATCTCGGCCTCACACCGAAATCCTGTTTATAAAAGTGCCACCCGGAAACGACAAAGTACCGGTGGAGACCACGGCTGAGCTTGAGATGTGGTTTGAAAAGCCGATACAAGAATAAGGCGGGCACGGATGGCGCGGCGCGACTACTTCTATGATCCCGAAGCTCCCAAGCCGAATTCCATCCGGCCAGCGGCGGCGGTAGCTTTATTTGATGCAGCTGGAAACATTCTGCTCTTGCGCCGAAAGGACAACGACAAGTGGACTATTCCTGGCGGCACGCTGGACTTCGGGGAGTCGTTAACCGAGTGCGCGGTCAGGGAGGTGCGCGAAGAAACGGGTTTCAATATCCGAATCACAGGGCTGATTGGTACGTATACGGACCCTCACATTCTGATCGCATATAGCGATGGAGAAGTTCGCCAGGAGTTTACGTTTGTCTACACCGCCGAAATAGAATCCGGTGAGTTAGCGATCGATGATGAATCGAAAGAGGCCTCCTGGGTGCCTCTGGAGACGGCAGTCAAGTTGCCTCTGGCTGAATCGCAACGACGGCGGCTGCAGGATGTTGTTGGCTACCAAAAAGAGCGGAGGACGTTTCTGAAATAATTTCAGCCACTGATGGAATTTCTGTAAACGGAAAGCAGGTAGAGAAGAACTCTCCAGTTCCAATAACGCGACAATACATTCCAATGACATCGCACCCGCCTTGGGCGCATGAAGCTTCTTTCCAAAGCCTCCATTCCGCTTCACACGTTCTTATTGTTTCCAACAAATTGGGGGATCTGCTCTTCGCTCGAGGGGCAACCCTAATGGCCCCTTCAGATGGACCTTTGATACGGTTTTGATACGGCTGCAAAGCAGGAGAGTCCCTGTCTCAGTCCTCCGGCCCGGTAGCAAGTCCGAACGAAGCTGAACGGCTTGGATCAGATGTCAGCATCCCGGCGATCCAGCCCGTTTTGCGCTTTGGGTGAGATCGACGAGACGTTATGCGTCTGATTTTGGCGTCACCAATATCACCAGGTCGACTGTGGATCACGGTTAGGGGGAGCATGACGTCCAGCTTGGGAATACTGCAGTTCATTTGTAAATAAAATCTCGATGATTGGCGAATCACCCCCGTCGATGAAAATGGCCGGAGCGCGAAGTGTGGAGCGCAGACTAGGAGAGCCGGGGGAAGAGAGCCGAGCTGTATAGATTTTCGGAACAAGAACATATGCGTCCATGGCGGCCATCCTGAACATTTGGAAGCATGGAGTTTCAGCTTTAGGGAGAGAGACCAGCTTAACGAACTAATTGAACTCCTAGAACCGGTCGGTGTTTTGGCTCCCGAAAACCAGCACCCGCATCTTGGATTTCTTTGCCTAACGCGCGCCGAGAACGCTCGGCGCTGACGCGAGATGAGAGTTGCAGAAAGCTCATGCGCGAAATCTATCTGATGGCGACAGGAGGGCAAGCGGGGGCATGGAATCCGCCGGTTCCGCTTTGAAGCGAATGACGCCGGGGCCTGTCTTATCGAAACAAAGTCTGCGGCAGGTCGAGGGCAGTTGGATTGTTCGGTTGAAGCGCGAGGAAGAAAACAAACGTTGAGGTTCAGTTCAAGGCCTTTCGTTTTGTGTGGTCTTCCCGTGCGAAAGCCGCCAGTGAATCAGATGCTGTACGAACGCCGAAACGGAGATTTCATTCTCCAGATCACCGGCCACCCAAATTACCTGTTGCCGTTTGGTCAGGACCGCATCGTCCCGATTTATTTGGCCACGCTCGCTGTCTGGCAGCAGAGCCAAACGATCCGATTCCGAACCGCTGCGGAAATGCTGGAGACCTTCGGTATGCACAAAGGCGGGAAAGAGTACCGCCGGTTGGTTGCCGCGTTTGAACGGATCTTCGGTGCCACGATCTTCTTCGGGACTGACACGCTTAGCGGTCGCGCCAAGATGGTCCGGCGCTCGCGGTTCAGCTTCTTTCGTGAGGCCCAGATTTGGTACAGCCGCGATCCAGAACAGTGCCCGATCTCAGATCAATTCGAGAACATGATCGTTCTGAGCGATGAATTCGATCGAGAGATCACTGCGCATCTGATCCCGGCAGATCTTGAAGCGGTGAAGGTATTAGCGGGAGCGCCGGCTGCCTTGGACTTGTTTATGTGGCTTTCCTATCGCTGTTTCCTGGCTAAGGGACATGAAGCCATTCCGCTAATGGGACCTTGCGGCCTCGCGAGCCAAATCGGATCGATTGAGTACGCGCGGCCCAGGCGATTCCGGGACAGCTCAGTAAGTGGCTGGACGTGATCATCAACCTTTGGCCCTCCTGTCCCGCAGAGTTAAGCCGGGACGGAAATGGCCTCATCCTTCGCCCTGCGCTGGCGATTGTCACACAAAGAGCTAATCGTGCCGGAGCCTAAAACAGAGTCGAGCGTGATTTTCGTACGGCGCGTGCCGCTGGCTCCGATTGACGCGCTTGTGTCATCCAAATTAGGGCCGAGCCGTGTTTCGGAAAATTGCCAGTCAGCGGCTTTCAACCGGCAGGATCGCCATGTACTTGGCGAAACGGATTGGCGGATGGAGTACGACGGCGATTGGCAGGTTCGATAACGGCCGTGATCATTCAACTGTTTGCTACGCCATTCAGCGTATATGAGGGAGTGGAGATTGTTCTCCGGATTCCTTGCCGATCAAGCGGCTGCCCTCAACACGCTTAGACTGGCGCAATTGCTTGCCGGGTCGGACAACTCGGGCAAGAGCGCGAACACAATGTTCGAAAAGAACGGCGGTAGATCCTGGAATGAACGTGCGTGACTTAGGTACGACTGAAAGCGAACGGAAGGAGCGCTTATAGCTTTGCGCAGACACTGGGTTTTGGGCTAGCTTGCTAAGATGAAGCGAAAAGGCACCAACAGTGCAGAACGTCTCTATTCATAAGGCTAGCGAATTACGTCCAGAGGTGAAGTTGGCTGTCGAGGAGCTTCTGGGCAGGTCGATCGAGGCCGACGAGGAAGTTAGTGTTGTTGCTGTGCCGCGCCAACCGACCCCACCTAACCCAAACCGGGCTGAGGTTACTCACAAGCTCGAAGCGTTCCTAAACCGCCGTGCAGAGAAAGTCGGAGATATTCCCGAAGAGGAGATCGACGCGGCGATTGACGAAGCAGTGGATCATGTGCGGCACGGCCGCGCATGAAGGTTGTTCTCGACACCAACATTCTCGTTCGGGCAGGCGTAAAGGCCAGAGGGCCGGCTAGGGAACTGCTTCAGCTCATAACGGCGTCGCCACGGCACACTTTGCTGTTGTCACCATTCCTGCTTCGCGAGTTGGAGCGCGTATTCTCATACGAACGCGTGCGAGTTTTGTCGAAACTGACAGAACAAGAGATAGGTGATTATCTGAGCTATCTTCAGACACGGGAAGTAGCCGAGATTGTTTTTCCTGGTCCAGCCCCTCGCGTGGTACCGTCTGATCCTGATGACGACCCGGTTGTCCATACCGCCGTTGTGGGACAAGCGGGCGCCCTGTGCACACTAAACCGCCACTTCTTCGATCCCCACGTTGTCGACTATTGCCGCGAGCGCGGCGTTCTTGTCGCGCGTGATGTGGACCTTCTGAGATTTTTTCGTGCGCGGTCCTAGTCTGCATGCGGCTCTGGAGCGATGTCTATTTCGTCATTGAGGCCGGGCTAAACGACATCATTTTTGCCGATCTTGTAGTCAATAAAAAAACTAGCCAGCGAGAGGCGAACGATCGGCACCGAGTGGATGAAGAGCCGACGTTCCGGTGCTTTGTTTGCACCTTGCTGCCCGCTGGGCAATCTTGCTTAGCTTAGGCGGAGCGACACCCCATGGAAACAGGGGCTTTGGCCCCTATTGCGGAACTTCCTCGGCGGCAGGTTCGGCGGCATCGCTTTGCTCACTGCTAGAGCCGGAACGATCGAGTAGCCGGATCGTGTCGGCTTTGAGCTCGACCACGAGCTGCTGAATGACGTGCTCGGCGCTCTTGCTTTTGGCGATGGGAACTTTGATGGTGCGATCGTATTCGCGTGTGGTCAGCTCGCCCTGCACGAAAACGTGTGCGCCTTTGACCAGCCGGTCGGCGAGTTGAGCGAAACCCTTGCCGAATGCGACCACCGTTCGCCGATCCATCTGGTGGCCTCGGGAACTGGCAATTGAAAGGATGCGCAGCTGCTTGCATCGAACTGTGCTTCTTGCAGGGTCACTCTAATTTCAGGACTTGGAACCCCGTTCTCGCCCGCATACGCTGTGATGTCTTCGATCTGACCGCCGTCTGCATATCCACAGGACGCCGCTTAGGCCAGCGGCGGTGAGCGTATCCAAAAGAGCGGTCTTGTTCCTGTCATGAGGCGCATTCCTGAACGAGTGAAGCAAGACTCCGGAGGTAGGTTGCGGGTTTCCGCGCGGTGTGTTCATGGGGCTTCCCAAGGTATGCCAGGGCATTTCGAATTTGCCGCTCCCGGCTTCCATCACGGCGATGATGGCGTTGGTGATTTGCTCGTACACATCGGCCTTTGAGTTAGTGGGAGGCATCGAGAGGTTCTCCTGGGTGCTGGCTGCACCTGTGGGCTAACGGAGCTGGCGGAGTCAAGGCCGAAGCGTAGCGGAGTGTAGTTCAGCCTTGATCCCGGCAGCTACGATGGAGAGGACAGCAGCAGCACCGGCCCCCTTGGTGCCTCCGCATTTTCGCCGGACGCGTCGCCTGGCACCTGCGATTCTTCGGTCTCGTCGAATCTGCGATCGGCGTTTCCATCTTGCCCGGAGCGAATCAAGAAGAAAGTTGAGTGCTCCGATAACTTATTGCCATATCCGTCTGGAAGCGAGGGCTGGATTCTCTAATGGTTGAGGAGAAGCCCCAAAGAGAAATCGCGCCCCAACAAAAGGCCGCCTGAGCGGCTCTTGTCGTATGAAACGGTACTTGATCCATGCAAATTTCGAAATTCAGATTACACAAGATCATTCGCTGCGCATATGCCATTCTCGTTTTGGCAATGGCGGCGGGCGTTCGGCCAGCAGCAGCCGAAGATACACCAGCGAGGGTTGAAAAAGCCGTCGCGGTTCTGAACAAGCTCGCAGATACGTCAGGGCACGGCATCCGGAAGGAAGAAATCGCGAGTGCTGACTGCGTGGCGGTTATTCCAGGATTCAAAAAAGGCGCCGCGGTGGTTGGCGTGAGCTTTGGGCGGGGATTCATCACTTGCCGCAATGGCGGGAACTGGTCAGCGCCTGCGGCTGTCACGCTGGAAGGCGGTAGTTTGGGCGTACAGATCGGCGGCGAAGCGATCGACATCGTGATCCTATCGTTGGACAAGCAGCGGCGCTCGAAGCTACTTTCCGATCGGTTCACGATCGGCTCGGATGCGTCGGCTGCCTGGGGCAACGGAAAATCCGCTCATGGCGATTCCAACGCAAAGATTCTGTTTTTTGGCCACACCAAGGGAGCGTTCGCCGGCTTCGACCTCGACGGCGCGACCTTGAAACCAGATGCTTCCGGCAACAAGGCGCTTTACGGCAAACCCATGACAAATAGCGAAATCGTCGAGGGAGCTGCTACGCCGGCAGTTGCTCAGCCTCTTGTGTCAAAGCTCACGTCTCTTCTCCATTCCGAATCCGCCACTGCTCCACCTCCCGTCCCACGCAGTAAATAAGGACGTGACGAGGCATAGCGATGGACAAAGGACTTCCTGTCGTTTACCTTGCCAGGCACGGCGAGACCGCGTGGACTCTGACGGGTCAGCATACAGGTCTTACCGATCTGCCGCTGACAGCCCAGGGTGAACGCAATGCCCGGGCACTAAGTCAGCGGCTGACGGGCCTGGTTTTCGCCAAGGTGTTTACCAGTCCTCTGCAACGCGCCCGCCGGACATGCGAGTTGGCTGGATTTGGGCCCGTCGCCGAAGTCGATAGCGACCTCGTTGAGTGGAACTACGGCGCATACGAGGGCCGGCGCACGGCAGAGATTCGTGCGGAGCGTCCGGACTGGCAACTGTTCCGGGACGGCTGCCCGGGAGGCGAATCGCCGGACGATGTCATGGCGCGGGCCGACAACGTGTTGAGCCGTGTACGAGCGGTAACAGGAGACGTACTGCTGTTCTCGAGCGGACACTTCATTCGGGTGTTGGCCGCCCGGTGGATTGGACTCCAACCATCAGTACATAGCATGTCCTTCCTCCTGAGCACGGCGAGCCTGAGCGCGGTGGGATATGAACACGACTTGTCCGGGCCAGTGATCCGGCTGTGGAACGATACTCATCATGTCCGCGCGTAAGCGAACCAGTTCAAGCCCCACCGGCATCTAAGTTCTTTCACAGACAGAAAACACGAATGGATACAAAAAACGTGCTGCGGCCGCCGACGCTCACAGAATCTCAAAATATTTCGAATCCCTGATCAATTCTCCGCGTCAGTTTTCGAACGGCAGCATGATCTGACGGAAGGCTCAAAGATCTGAGTACTCTTGGACAGACGCTCATAGAAAACGTCCTCGAGGCGTGATGTGAAGGCGAACACGTTCTTTGCCAATGAATCGAGATAGACCATGAAAGCGACACAACTACTCCATGACCTGGGCCAGAGCCTCTGGCTCGACAACATTACCCGCGACCTGCTGAACAGCGGTACGCTCAAACGCTACATCGGCGAGCTGTCGGTAACAGGGCTCACATCGAATCCGACGATCTTCGACCATGCGATCAAGAACAGCCCTTCGTATGACGCGCCAATTCGCGAAGGGCTGGCGAAAGGCCAGTCCGGCGAAGCGCTCTTTTTCGAGCTGGCGCTCGAGGACATCACTCGGGCAGCCGACCTGTTTCGACCGATTAACGATCGGACGAACGGCGTCGACGGCTGGGTCTCGTTGGAAGTCTCGCCGCTGCTGGCGCACGACACGGCCAGCACGCTTGCCGCGGCTCAGGATTTGTTTCGACGCGCGGCGCGACCTAACCTCTTTATTAAGATCCCCGGTACCCAGGAAGGTTTGCCCGCCATCGAGGAAGCGATCTTTGCCGGGATACCGATCAATGTGACGCTCCTGTTTTCGCGCGAGCACTATCTCGCCGCTGCCGAGGCGTTTCTGCGCGGCATCGAGCGTCGTATCGATGCCGGGCTCAATCCCAATGTCGGCTCCGTCGCGTCGGTCTTTATCAGCCGCTGGGATGGAGCCGTCATGGGCAAGGCGCCCGACGGCCTTCGCGACCAGCTCGGCATTGCGATCGCAAAGCGCACATACAAGGCGTATCGATCTCTACTCGGCTCGCCGCGCTGGCAGCGCGTCTACAATCTCGGCGCCCGCCCGCAACGTCTGTTATGGGCCAGCACAGGAACCAAAGACCCCAAGGCCTCCGACGTTCTGTACATCAAATCCCTGGCGGCGCCTTTCACTGTCAACACCATGCCCGAAGGCACGTTGAAGGCCCTGGCGGATCATGGTGAACTGGGCGCCATTCTTCCGGCAGACGGCGGCGATTGCGAAGAAGTCCTGGCCCAGTTCGCGAAGGCCGGCATTGACATCGACGCGTTGGGCGCCCAGCTTCAGGATGAAGGGGCGAAGTCGTTTGTCAAGTCATGGAACGATCTGATGGATGTGATCGCGTCCAAGAGCGCCGCGCTCAAGAAGGCCAGTTAAGCATCGGGAGACTCTCGTCATGAATGTGCTGGTTGTCGATGTGGGTGGCACTCACGTCAAGGTTCTCGTCAGCGGGCAAAGCGAGTCTCGGAACTTCGAATCCGGACCGGCGATGGATGCCAGAGGCATGGTCTCCGGGGTGAAGAAAATTGCCGGTGACTGGAGTTATGAAGCCGTATCGATCGGTTATCCGGGACCGGTTCTCCACAATCGGCCGCTCGCGGAGCCGCACAACTTAGGCCGCGGTTGGGTCGGTTTCAATTTTGACGCCGCTTTCGGGCGCCCGGTGAGGCTTATCAATGACGCGGCCATGCAGGCTCTCGGAAGCTACAACGGCGGGAAGATGCTGTTCCTGGGCCTCGGAACGGGTCTGGGGTCCACGATGATTGTGGATGGCATCATCGAGCCGATGGAGCTCGGCCATTTGCCTTACAGGAATCACACCTACGAGGATTACATTGGGCAGCGGGGGTTGGATCGCTGGGGCAAACATAGATGGCGGCGCTATCTGGCGGACGTTGTAGCCCGCTTGATTGCTGCGCTTGAACCCGAGGACGTGGTCCTGGGCGGAGGGAACGTAAAACAACTCGAGGAGTTGCCTCCAGGCTGCCGGGCGGGCGACAACGCCAACGCCTTTCTCGGGGGATTTCGCCTTTGGGAGAATTCTGCTGAAGCGCGACGCACCAGCCGCTCGACCACGTGCTCCGAACACTCTTACAGCCAGACAAAAGGAACACAGATATGGAAACAGTAGTAGAACCACTTATCAATCGCCCGCTCACCGAGCGCCCTGCGTGGAAGAACCTCGAAATTCATTTTCGCGAGATACGTGAGCTGCATCTCCGGCAGCTATTCGCCGGTGACCCGGAGCGTGGCAAACGCATGACGGCCGAAGCGGAGGGCATTTACCTCGATTACTCGAAAAATCGCATCACGGACCACGCGATCAAGCTCCTCTTGCAACTCGCCGAGGAATCCGGCCTGCGAGCGCGGATCGACGCCATGTTCCGGGGAGACAAGATCAACACTACCGAAAATCGGGCGGTGCTCCATGTCGCCTTGCGCGCGCCGCGAGGAACATCAATCGTCGTCGACGGCCATAACGTTGTGCCGGATGTGCACTCGGTGCTCGACAAGATGGCCGATTTTTCCAACCGTGTGCGGAGTGGGACGTGGAAGGGGCATACCGGCAGGCGAATTCGCAACGTTGTCAACATAGGGATCGGTGGTTCCGACCTTGGGCCGGTCATGGCCTACGAGGCGTTGAAGCACTACAGCGAGCGCGCCATGACGTTTCGCTTCGTTTCCAACGTCGATGGCACCGACTTCGCGGAAGCCGTCCGCGATCTCGATCCATCGGAAACCCTCTTCATCGTCTCTTCGAAAACCTTCACGACGCTCGAGACGATGACGAATGCTCACACGGCTCGCGACTGGTCGCTCAAAGGTTTAGGCGGTGATGAAAAGTCGGTCGCCAAGCATTTTGTAGCCGTCTCGACCAACGCGGCGGAAGTGTCAAAATTTGGGATCGACACGGCCAATATGTTCGAGTTCTGGGATTGGGTTGGGGGCCGTTACTCGATGGACTCGGCGATCGGCCTCTCGACCATGCTCGCCATCGGTCCGGATCACTTCCGAGCGATGTTGGAAGGCTTTCACAAGATGGACGAGCACTTCCGCACAGCTCCTTTCGAGCGCAACCTACCTGTACTAATGGGTCTGTTAGCTGTCTGGTACAGCAATTTCTTTGGCTCAGAAACTGTTGCGGTATTGCCCTACGAGCAGTACTTGAAGCGATTCCCGGCTTACCTGCAGCAGTTGACGATGGAGAGCAACGGCAAACATGTCACGCTAAGCGGTGAGCGGGTTGCCTATCAGACCGGACCTATTTATTGGGGCGAGCCAGGAACGAACGGCCAGCACTCGTTCTATCAACTCATTCACCAGGGGACCAGGCTCATCCCTTGCGACTTCATTGCGTTCGGCCATCCATTGAACCCGCTAGGCCGGCATCATGACATGCTACTTGCGAACGTCTTTGCGCAGACGGAGGCGCTGGCTTTTGGTAAAACGCGCGAGCAAGTCAAGGCTGAAGGTACTCCCGATTGGCTCGTGCCGCATCGCGTTTTCGAGGGCAACCGCCCGTCGAACACCATCCTTGCCGAGCGTCTTACACCCGAGATGCTTGGCAAGCTTGTCGCGCTTTACGAGCACTTCGTGTTCACGCAGGGCACCATCTGGGGCATCGATTCGTTTGACCAATGGGGCGTCGAGTTGGGTAAGGTGCTGGCAAAGAAGATCATCCCGGAACTGGAGAATCAGAAAGAACCCAAGCTCGAGCACGACAGTTCGACGAACAACTTGATCGCCCGGTACCGAAAAATCAAGGAGACATCGAAATGACGATTGGCTTCGACAAACCTCTTTACATCCTGCCCTTCGATCATCGAGGCTCGTTCCAGACGAAGCTGTTCGGCTGGAAAGGCACGCTGACCTCAGACCAAACGGCACAAATCGCCGCCAGCAAACAAGTGATTTACGACGGCTTCAGGGCGGCCCTTCAGAGTGGTGTGCCTGAGGAGAAGGCCGGCATCCTGGTGGACGAGCAGTTCGGCGCCGCGATTTTGCGCGACGCCAGGGAGCACGGCTATACCACCGCCTGCCCGGCCGAAAAGAGCGGACAGGAAGAGTTCGATTTTGAGTACGGCGAAGATTTCGTCGAACATATCGAGGCCTTTCAACCGACTTTCTGCAAGGTTTTGGTGCGTTACAACCCGGGCGGGGACCATGCCTTAAACGCACGGCAGGCGGCACGACTGAAACGATTGTCTGACTACCTGCATGAGAACAGCCGGAGCCGATTTATGTTCGAACTGCTGGTGCCGGCAGAGGCAGCACAACTCCACCAGCTCAATGGCGATAAAAAAGCCTATGACCTCCACCTTCGTCCTCGACTGATGGTTGAGACCATCGAGCAATTGCAAGACGCGGGAGTTGAGCCGGACGTTTGGAAGATTGAGGGACTCGACAGCAGGGGCGATTGTGAAAGAATTGTCGCCGCCGCTCGCCGTGGCGGCAGGAGTGGAGTGGGCTGCATCATCCTGGGCCGCGGCGAGGACGACCAAAAAGTACGCGAGTGGCTGGCGACCGCATCTGGAGTCCCTGGATTCATCGGCTTCGCAGTGGGGCGTACGAGCTTTTGGGATCCGCTCGTAAATTGGCGAGAAAGGAAGATCACGCGCGAAGAAGCGGTAAAGGACATTGTGCGCCGCTACCGCGAGTTTGTAGAAGTCTTCGATGAGAAGGCCCGCGCGGCGTAAATCAAACGTCTAGACGAAGCGCTATTTGATGAAGGGCAACGTTCAGAAAAGGGGAGTTACATAATGCAACTTGGAATGGTGGGCCTGGGAAGAATGGGCGCCAATATGGTGCGGCGGCTTCTCAGAGGAGGTCATCGCTGTGTCGTTTTCGACATGTCGCCCAAAGCAGTGGATGAGCTGGTTGACGAAACTGCGATAGGGGCAACCAGTCTTCAAGATCTCGTGAAGAAGCTAGAGAAGCCGCGTGCGATCTGGTTGATGGTTCCCGCGGCAGTTGTAGATAGCACCATCTCTGAGATCGTGCCGTATCTGGATGCCGGGGACACGCTGATCGACGGCGGCAATTCGTACTATGTCGACGATATCCGGCGTGCCAAAGAACTTGCGGCGAAGGGAATTCATTATGTGGATGTCGGCACAAGCGGCGGCGTGTGGGGTCTGGAACGAGGCTACTGCATGATGATCGGCGGCGAGGTGGAAGTGGTCAAACGTCTCGACCCAATTTTCGGACGGCTTGCGCCGGGTGCGGGCGACGTTCCACGTACGCCGGGACGCGAAAAGGTAGAAGGCACGGCCGAGCTGGGCTATCTGCACTGCGGCCCAAACGGCGCCGGCCACTTCGTGAAGATGGTCCATAACGGCATCGAGTACGGCCTGATGGCGGCCTACGCCGAGGGACTCGGTGTCTTGCGCGAGGCGGGCATAGGCAAACAGAAAGCTGTGATCGATGCAGAGACCACACCGCTGCGCAACCCGGAGCATTATCAGTACGATTTGAATCTAGGCGATATAGCGGAAGTGTGGCGCCGCGGCAGTGTCGTCGCTTCGTGGCTGCTCGATTTGACCGCGGCCGCGCTGGTCGAAGACTCCGCTCTTTCGAAGTTCGCTGGACGCGTTTCGGATTCAGGCGAAGGCCGCTGGACGATCAAAGCCGCTATCGATGAAGCCGTGCCTGTGCCCGTTCTCTCGACAGCGCTTTATCAGCGCTTCAGCTCGCGCGGTGAAGCGGATTATCAGGATAAACTGCTATCGGCAATGCGTTATCAGTTCGGCGGACACCTTGAAAAATCCGGGAAACAGGCTGCTTGAAAGGAGATGAGATGAGCGATTCCCATTCTGACGCCCTCGTATTTTTTGGCGCAACGGGCGACCTGGCCTATAAGAAAATTTTCCCGTCCCTTCAGGCTATGGTGAAGCGTGGCACTCTCAATGTGCCGGTTGTCGGTGTTGCCAAGTCCGGTTGGAACATCGACCAGTTTCGTGCCCGAGCACAGGACAGTCTCGAGAAACATGGCGGCATCGATCGCGCGGCCTTCGATAAGTTGACCGGCCTGCTGCGCTACGTAGACGGCGATTACAACGATCCGGCCACGTTTCGCGCCATCAAGAAAGAGCTTGGCTCCTGCGAACGGCCGGCGCACTATCTAGCTATCCCGCCGGTGCTGTTCGGGCTGGTCGTGGAACAACTGGGAAAATCGAACTGTGCCGAGGGCGCTCGCGTCATTATTGAAAAGCCGTTCGGTACGGATCTCACTTCCGCGCGCGAGCTCAACGCGATTTTACTCGGGACCTTTCGTGAGCGCTCGATCTTCCGCATCGATCATTACCTGGGTAAGAGCCCGGTCCACAACATGCTCTACACCCGTTTCGCGAATTCGTTCCTGGAACCGTTCTGGAATCGCACTCACGTCGAGAGCGTTCAGATCACCATGGCCGAGGATTTCGGAATCCAAGGCCGCGGCGTCTTTTACGATGAGACCGGCACGGTACGCGACGTAATACAAAATCATCTATTCCAGGTGCTGGCTAATCTGGCCATGGAGCCGTCTGTCAGAACGGACAGTGAATCCATTCGAGATGAGAAGGTCAAAGTTCTCAAGGCAATTCCGCCAATCGACGAAAAGAACCTGGTTCGCGGGCAGTTTCGCGGCTATCGATCCGAGAAGGGCGTGGCACAGGACTCGCAAACGGAGACCTTTGCGGCTCTGCGGTTCGAGGTGAATTCGTGGCGCTGGCAAGGCGTTCCTTTTTACATTCGCGCCGGTAAGTGCTTGCCCGTAACATGCACGGAACTCCTTGTCCGGCTCCGGCGGCCACCCAAGGTGTTTCCCTCCGCTGCTCTGACGGCAAACCATTTCCGGTTCCGGATCAGTCCTGAAGTGACGTTCGCCATGAGCATGATGGTCAAGTCGGCGGGCGACGATATGGTGGGCGAGCCCGTGGAAATGCTGGCGATCCGCGATCCAGGTGCGAATGCGATGGATGCCTACGAACGACTGCTTCGAGACGCTATGGCCGGAGACGCCACGCTGTTTGCCCGCGAGGATTATGTGGAAGAGGCATGGCGAATCGTCGATCCGGTTCTGAAGACGAAAACTCCTGTGTATCCGTATGAGCCCGGAACCTGGGGGCCTGCCGAAGTCGAACAACGAATTGTGCCCGAGGGTGGGTGGGACAATCCTGTGATCAAAGCGCAGGCGGCCGCCGGTGCGTAGGCTGTGCCGCATGAACATGGAAGTGCTTGACGACGCCGAGTCGGTCGCCCAAAAGGCGGCGGCAATCATCGCGGAAGATGCCAGGGCGGCGGTTGCCGAACGAGGCCGTTTTGTGATGGCCGTAAGCGGCGGCCACACACCGTGGCTGATGTTGCGCGCGCTGACCTCCGAGCAGGTCCCGTGGCAGGCCGTCCACGTGGTGCAGGTCGACGAGCGTGTTGCTCCGACCGGACATCCGGACCGGAATCTCACGCATTTGCGAGAAAGCCTTCTCGATCGTGCCCCGCTTATTCCCGAGCACATCCATGAAATGCCTGTAGAGTCGCCCGATTTGGAAACCGCGTCCGCGCAATACGCGGCGACACTCCGGCAGATTGCTGGATCGCCGCCAGTGCTCGACCTGGTTCACTTGGGCCTCGGGCCCGACGGCCATACGGCTTCACTTGTCCCCGGCGATCCGGTTCTGAATGTCCAGGATGCGGATGTCGCAATAAGTGATGTGTACCAGGGGTGGCGCCGGATGACACTGACATATCCCGCGATCAACCGTTCCCGGCGGGTCCTGTGGGTTGTTAC
>JBAUZG010000319.1:0-2641 GCA_049585195.1 Bryobacteraceae bacterium
TATCAAGCTCGAGTACACGCCCGATCAGAGCCAAGGCGGCCCCGGTTTTGGCGGACCTCCCGGCGGAGGCCCCGGACCCGGACCGGAAGGCGGCATGGGACCTCCTCCCCCTGATCCCAACGGTCCCTCGATCTTCACAGCTTTACAAGAACAGCTCGGGTTGAAACTCGAATCGCAAAAAGGGCCGGTAGAGATTCTCGTCATCGACCATGTGGAGAAACCGTCCGAGAATTAGCGCCGGTTGGAGATCGCTCGCTATCGCTTGGATGAGCGTAGCCCTCGCTTTTGCATCCGAATACCGCGGCCAGGTTACGTTCGGCGGGTTGCCGGTCCCCGGCGCGACCGTTACGGCGACGCAGGGTGACAAGAAATTCGCCGCTGTCACCGATCAACAGGGCGTCTATTCATTTCCTGACCTGCCTGATGGGACCTGGACGATTGAAGTCCAGATGTTCGGTTTCTCAACGATCAAACAGGAAGCCGCTATCGCGCCAAACACTCAAAGCCGGGTGTGGGAGCTTCGAATGCTCCCGCTCGATCAAATGAACGCCCAGACCAGACCGACTACAGCACCAGCAACGCCACCGGTCGGGACCGCAGCGGAACAGCAGCCGCGAGCGCCGCAACAAAAACCAACCCCCGCCCCCGAAACAGCCGCCCCGGCGAGCGATCTCAGTCAAAGTGCCGACAATGGCCTCCTCATCAATGGCAGCATGAACAACGGCGCCGCTTCGCCGTTCGCGCAATTCCCGGCATTCGGAAATAACCGCACGGGCGGGAACGGCCTATACACGGGCCTCCTCGGGATGACACTCGATAACTCGGCGCTCGATGCCCAGCAGTACTCGGTCACGGGCCAGAACCTTCCAAAGCCTGCTTACAACCGCCTGACCGGCCTCGCGGCTTTAGGCGGCCCGCTGAAAATCCCGCATGTCATGCCGAACGGCCCTAATTTTTTTGCCCTCTATCAGTGGACGCGAAACAGTACCGTCACAACGACGCCAGGGCTGATGCCGACCGGGGCTGAACGCAATGGAAATCTCTCGCAATTCGCAAATCCGATTCTCGATCCCACGACGGGCCAGCCGTTTCCCGGCAACGTAATTCCGCAAAATCGCATTAGTCCTCAGGCCCGAGCTCTCCTGAATCTTTATCCCTCACCAAACTTCGCGGGCAGCGGAGGCTACAACTATGAGATTCCCCTCGCCAGCCCCACCCATCAGGACGCACTGCAAACGCGCTTTAACAAGGCATTCAATTTCAAGGATCAGATCTACGGCAGCTTCGCATTTCAGAGCACGCGCACGGACAGCCCGAACCTGTTCGGTTTCCTCGATACGACCGACCTATTGGGAATCAACACGACGCTGCATTGGTCGCATCGCTTCGGCCAGCGGCTCTTCATGAATGTTGGATATCAGTTCAGCCGTTTATCGGACCGCCTTACGCCGTACTTCGAGAATCGCGAAAACGTTTCCGGCCTGGCAGGCATCTCGGGCAATAATCAAGAGCCAGTCAACTGGGGTCCGCCGAGTCTCACGTTTTCGAGCGGCATTGCGGGCTTGAGCGACGGCCTCCCTTCTTTCAATCGCAATCAAACAGGCGCGCTGTCCTACAGCATGTTATGGAGCCACAGCGGCCACAACATCGCGTTTGGAGGCGACTACCGCCGCCAGGAGTTCAACTATCTTTCGCAGCAGAATCCGCGCGGCGCGTTCACTTTTACCGGCGTGCCCGGCTCCGATTTTGCGAGTTTTTTGCTGGGCATACCCGACACCAGCTCCATCGCCTTCGGCAACGCCGACAAATATTTTCGCGATTCGCTCTACGACGGCTACATCGCCGACGACTGGAGAATCAATCCGGAACTCACGTTGAACGTAGGCGTGCGCTGGGAATACGGCTCGCCAGTCACAGAACTGTATGGCCGGCTAGTGAATCTCGATGTCGCGCCTGGTTTTTCAGCGGTCGTGCCGGTGGTGGGGAACGATCCGGTTGGTGCGCTGACAGGCGAACATTATCCCGATTCTCTCATTCGCCCCGACAAGAGCGCTTTCGAGCCGCGTGCCGCAATCGCGTGGCGCCCTATCTCCGGCTCGTCGCTCGTCGTTCGCGCCGGATACGGCACGTACTACAACACGTCGGTCTATCAAACCATCGCTACGCAAATGGCCCAGCAGCCGCCGCTATCGAAGAGTTTTAGCGTCTCAAACAACGCGGCCAATCCGTTCACGCTTGCGAACGCGTTCAACGTTTCTCCCTCCACTACCCCTAACACCTTTGGTATCGATCCGAACTTCCGCGTAGGCTATGCGCAGGAGTGGAAGTTATCGGTGCAGCGCGATCTGCCAGGCTCTCTGCAAATGACGGCAACCTATCTCGGTATCAAAGGAACTCGCGGAGCGCAGGAATTCCTGCCGAATACATATCCGATCGGCGCCGTGAATCCGTGCCCCACATGTCCCACTGGATTTGCCTACATGACCTCGAATGGCAATTCAAGCCGCGAAGCAGCCGACATCCAGTTGCGGCGAAGGCTCCACAACGGCCTTACTGGGACGCTCGAGTACACCTTCTCGAAATCCATCGACAACGACGCAGTACTGGGCGGCGGGGGAGCGTATGGCGTCTCGCAAAGCGC
>JBAUZG010000320.1:0-30160 GCA_049585195.1 Bryobacteraceae bacterium
ACGACCATTCTGCACAGTAAAGGCGGGGACTGCAAGAGGTTTTTGTGAGAGCTTGACCACCAACCTCGGGAGCCCGCCCGGACGGGGCTTCGGAGGCTCTCTCTGGTAAGACAGCTCCAACGAAAAAAGAAATGAGGACCTATCCATCGAACCTTGACCACCCTCGTCCCAACCGAGGACCTTCAATAAGGATTGGCCGGTTTAAAACCGTTATACGTCAAAGTGCGCAGAGGCGGCGAGGTGTATGCACTATCACCCAATGATCTTATCGGCTTGCCGTGAAACGGCTAGCGGCGTCGCGGCGAGATCGACTCCTGGATCGAGCGCAACGTGTCGTTCACGTCCCGCAGCTCGTCCTTGGTCGCCATGCGCTCGAGCGCGCGCTGGATCTCGCGGTCGCGCCGGAGGTACTCTTCGCGATCGACAGCATACTCCATCTGCTTGTCGAGCTGGGTCTGCGTACGAGCGACCGAGTCGGTGATGGCCGAGACGCGCGCGTAGAGCGTGGCCATGGACACGACGCCGGTTCCAATCAGCGCGTACAAGTCATCCAGCCGCTGATAGGTTCGCGTGAGATTCCTCTTACGATTCTGCTGGATCGGCGTTTCTTCCAGCCATTTGAGCGACGATCCGATCATAGATCCCTAGCGCGAGTTCCGGAGTGGCCTTATCGTCAAAGACCGATTGCGCCGAGGCCACGCACAATTCCAGCATGTCGGTTACAAAGACCGCCGCGTCCCGAATCTCCGTTGGAATGCGATCTTTCCAAGCTTCCAGCTTTTTGTCGAAGGGGTTATGCATTTTCATGCGCCGAGCCTGACCTCCACGTTGTCGTAAGTCAGTGTATCGAGCCAGGCCTCGCCTTCGCTGCGATACGCTCACTGGAGCGATGAGCAAGCGGAAGAAGAAAGCGACCGCGATCGTGACGTGCCTCGACTGCAAAGGAGGGAATAGCAGTCTCTAGCAGCTGTTGTTTAAGTCCTTGACGAGGGCGCTCAGCAGGCGTGAGCAGGCTAATCAGCGCGGTCCGATCACCCGGCCGAACTGACACTCACGCGCGTTGGCGTCGCGGACGACGGCTAGCAATTTAACGTCGAGCCGGGAGAAGGGCGATCGGACATCTGATGCGAAAAAACCGCGCGCCCCTGGTGAAGGCACGCGGCGAAGCGGAGGTTGACGTAATCGTTGGCTTGGAACGGACGCGCATAGAGTGTCCTCAATGTGAGTGCCACTTGCCAGACTGGCGCCTCAAACGAATTAGCTGCGCCGCGGTGCGATCGACTCCTGGATCGAGCGCAGCGTTTCGTTCACGTCCACGTCCCGGAGTCGTCCTTGGTCGCCATGCGCTCTAGCGTCCGTTGGATCTCGCGCTCGCGGCGCAGGTACTTTTCTCCGTCGACCGAGTGCTCGATCTGCTTGTCGATCTGTGCGCCTGCTTGCACGCCAGTGAATCCGTGATCGTTGCCGATGCGCGCATCGAGCTTGACCATGCAAGGGGGCCCTCACCTGTCGCGAGACAATTGCGCCAGATCCCAAGACCCTGCCGCGTTTGCCGTACCTAACCGTAAGGCGCGCCGTCCAACATGATTGCAATCCATCGACTTACGAGACTTGTGAGGCAATAAGGCCTCCTCTTCGATTATTCCTTGGGAACTCATGCGGCCCAAAGAGCTTTTTCCCTGCAACAGGCGCACACCGCGCAAATTGCGAAGCAGCATGCGCCGAATTCGCGTGCCCGATAGGTCAAAATGCAGATTGAAACCAGGAGCTTCGACGAAGGTCCGAGTGTAGGCTCTCTTATATTGAGTGCGAGATTGCTACTCGGTGCGTAGGGCGACCATAGGCTCGACGCTCGCGGCCCGTGCAGCGGGAATCCAGGATGCCAGGAACGCAGCGGTGCAGAGTAATAATGTAGCAATCGTGAGCATGCGCGGATCCCACGGAGAGACGCCAAAGAGTTGACGCGTCATGAACCGGCCGGCGACGATGGCGAGCGGGATACCGAGCCCGAGTCCGATGCCGATCTGGAAGAACGCGCCGCGCAGGACCATGCGGACCACGCTAGCGCGATCGGCACCGAGAGCCATACGCACGCCGATCTCGCTCGTACGCTGTTCGACAGTGTAGGCCATCACGCCGTACAAGCCCACCGCGGCGAGAACAAGGCCGAGCACGCCGAAGAGCATGGTGAGGCTGGCGATCATATTCTCCTGTTGAAAATCGCCGGCTAGAATTTTTGAGTACGGATCCACGGCGTAGATCACCAGGTTGGGATCGATGCTGGCGAGCGCTTTGCGCACCTCGGTTTGGAGACCGGGCGGATTGCCGGGTGCCCAGATGACGATGTTAGAGAGGAAGTGAGAGAAGAGGTCGAAGGTGTTGTATTGGGGATCGTCGTATTTGACGCTTTGCGTTTCGGATAGCCAGAACATCGGGCGCACAGGATCCTTGTAATCCCAGGTCATATAGCGGATGTCGCGCACAACGCCGACGATTTCGAATTTGCTGGCGTACTGAATGCGGTCCATGCCGAAATGCTGGCCGATTGGGTTCTGGTGTTTGAAGAAGCGTCGAACCAAGGCTTCGTTGACGACGGCGATCGGGCGAGTAGTGGCGGTGTCCTGCTCTTCGATGGAGCGGCCCTGCACGATTTTTGCGCCGAGAGTTTCAAAGAAGCCGGGCATGACGCGGGCCCAGCCGGCGCCGGTGTCTTCCTTGGGCCCGGGTTCGGGGCGGCCTGCGATACGAATGCCCTCGTTCCAGCTATCGCCGCTCATGGGCGCGTAGAGAGCAGGAGCGACCATGCGCACTCCTGGTACGCGCAGGAGGCGCTCGTCGATACGGCGGAAGAACGGCTCCATTTGTTCGGGCTTGTAGTTGCCGAGCGTTGGGTTGATGGAGACGAGATATCGGTCCTTCGTTTCGAACCCAAAATTCTGATGCTCGAGATTGCGCAGGCTCTGCCCAAGCAAGGCAGCGGCGGAGAGCAGAACGAGCGACATCGCGGCTTGCGCGATAACCAGTGATTTTTGCGCGATGGAGCCGCCGCCGCGGACGGAACGGTTGCTGCCGCGCAGAGCTTCGACCGGGTCGACATGCGAAGTCATCCAGGCGGGAGCGATACCAAAAAGTATTCCGGTGAGCACCGAGACCGCGAGCGTAAAGAGCAGAACGGGCCAGGACGGCGACGCATCGACCGGGACGTAGTTGGTCGGGCCGCCACCGTTGTGGAACGCGAGATAGAGAATCAGTTTGCTGCCCCCGTAGGCGATTCCGATCCCGAGAATGCCGCCAATGATGGCAAGCAGGATGGACTCGCCGAGGGCCTTGCGCACCAGTCGGCCGCGCGACGCTCCGAGAGCGACCCGCAGAGACGTTTGCGAGCGCTCTTTCAAGCCGCGGGCGAGCATGAGATTGGCAAGATTGCCGCAGGCGACAAGCAGCACACAGCCGGCTGCGGTGAGCAGCAACTTCAATCCAGCCTCGTATTGATCGCGCATGGCGGCGACACCTGCCCCTCCCGGAATGAGATGCAGGGTCTGCTGACGCCAGGTCTGCTTTTCGCCAGGCTCCATGTCGGGCACATGGCTCGCTAGCCAGTTATGGAACTCAACGCGCAGCTCGGCTTCGAGCGACTTGGGATTCACGCCGGGGCGCACGCGGCCGACGATGTCGAGCCAGTTCGTATTGGGCCGTTTGAGGCGCTGGTCTTCGCCATCGAGCAGAGGTTCGGTGTTGGCCGGGATCCAGAAATCGGGCATGCCCCAGCCGTCGAGTTTGGCGCCGTAGAAGCCGGGCGGAGCGACGTCGATCACGGTAAGGGATGGCCATTGATCTGATAACTCGCACCTACAACAGAGGGATCGGAGCCGTATTTATCGCGCCAGATGTGATAACTCATGACGGCGACCGGAGGTGCGCCGGGCTGATCGTCGGTGTCTGTCATCAAGCGGCCTGCCCAGGGATTGATGCCGAGGGTGCGGAAGAAATTGCCGGAGACGTATTCGCCATTGCGCGTGTCGACGGGGCCCTGCGATCCTGCACGGCGGACACCGAGTGGCGCATCGCCGGCCTGCAGCGCAGCAAGGTCGGCGAACTCGGGCGTGTGTTCGCGGAAATTCTTGTAGGCTTCATAGGAGAAGAGCGAAAAATTGCCATCGCTACCCTGCGTGTATCCTCCCCAGTTGCAGCAGCGGATTTTGTCGCCCACGCGCCAGAGTTCCTCGGGTTTGGTGACCGGCAGAGACTTCAACATGACCTGGTGCACCAGGGTAAAGATCGCCGTAGTCGCGCCGATTCCAAGCGCGAGAGTGATGACTGCTGTTGCCGTGACCCCCGGCGCTTTCCTTAGTTGCCGTATGGCATTCCGTAAGTCGTTCACGACCGTCCTCCACTGTGTTGCTCAACTGCCAATACGGCCGATAATACGGACGGGGATAGCGTTCCGTTCCCGGCGAAGTCCCGCAGACGGGCGCGGATTTTGAAGCGGACTGGCTGAAAACGAAATAACATCGCCCACTTTGGACGTCGCAAAACGCACAAACGTTTGGGGGCGGCGGGAATAGCGAACCGCCGCCGAAGTCCCGTTCGAGTCCTCGAACGCCGCTTAGGGCCAACTACGGCGTACAGATGGATCGGCGAACTGTACCTCGTTTAACGTTCCTAATCCGGAGCGGTGCGCAGAAGCTGCGTTGCTTCAGGTACTTACGGCTGAGCTGGCCAGCCGACGCCGTGCGCATCGATATGTTCTTTGATCCCGTAAAAGATGGCCAACAGGTCATTGCACGCTTCGCTGTAGATGAGTGGCATCAGCGCATCAAGGCTATGCGGCATAGTGGTCGCGGCGATGGATAGTGCCGTAGGATGCACGATCTTCGAATGAATTTTGAACCGCGGCTTGAACATCTCGCTTTCGTTCACCATCTCCGCAATCTTGCTTCCCTGACTGGGTCGCCGCTTGGGGTCTATACCGAAATCCTCCATTAGCTTGCGGTAAGTCTCCATTTCTTCCACAGGCCCTGTTAGATCCGGTCCACTCTGCTCCATCTCACTCGCCTTATCCAGCCATGCAGACCTCAGGGGCTCGCTTTGACTCGCGGCGAAAACCCGCATCTCCGCAACCAGCTTCTTGTGCACGAATTCGCTGCTGTCCTTCATAGCCTCCCAGAACTCTTTCAGGTCGGCGGCGAAATCATCCTTGAAATTGAGTGCGTCGGCCTCCGAGCGTAGGACATATGTCGTGCTAACACGCAACTCCAGCAGGTTCCGTGCCCCCCTGGACGCCATTGGCGGCATCTTTGCGGTTCCGATCTCAACGGAGCGATAATTCTGGCGCGTTGAGTTCAACACGCCTATGAGCAAATTCCTGAACCAGATTTTCTCCGGAGCCACATCCGT
This sequence comes from Bryobacteraceae bacterium, assembly GCA_049585195.1. Taxonomy (GTDB): domain Bacteria; phylum Acidobacteriota; class Terriglobia; order Bryobacterales; family Bryobacteraceae; genus KBS-96. The sequence goes on from JBAUZG010000320.1 coordinate 5,398, forward strand.
GTCGATCAGCTTTTGCGCGAAGGCGATCATCTCTTCAAGTGCTTGCTTCATCCCCGCGCGAATGGGATCTTCTGTATTCGGCCGTGCCGTTCCGTCCGCCACCGCACCATCAAGCATACGGCAGAGGCTCACTAACGCCGGATCAGGAACGGCAAGTCGGCGTGCGGTCAGTTTCCGTATGGCCCATCATCCGGGCACAACTTAACGAGGTCGCAAAGCTCGCCCGCGTCGAAACGGGGACGACATCTTAAGGGCTAGCGTTTCGAAGTATGCTTGTGATCCGAGCAGTCAAAACGGAGATCCTAAATTAAAGAAAGAGGAGCCATGAAGGGGAGAAGATCTACGAGTACGATCTGGATATTACAGGGGTGACGGACTACGGTGTCAGCATGGAGGCCATCCTTGCGGGCAAGGAAAAGATGCCGCCGCAGGGGACGCGCTTTGATGTGGCGTTTGAGGGAATCGCGAAGGGCCGCTTGTCGGGGCGGGTGCGCGGTGTAGATTATCTGCACATGCGCGCCGACGGGCGTATCGATCTTGACATCCGCGCGACGATCGAGACCTCTGACGGTTTTCGGATAGGCCTGTCTGTGGACGGCATAGCGGTGATGAGCTCAGGTGAGCCGATCGCGGATCTCTCTGAGAACGTAAGTCTCACAACAGCGACCGGCAGCTACGCATGGGTCAACACGCGCCAGATCTGGGCGCCAGGGGCCGTCAACTTGGCTACCGGCAAAATTCACATCGACGCATACATGCAATAAGCCAGATTGGCTCAAGCCGCGCTGAGCGGCCGACCACCGATTACCGACGCGAGTTCAGCACGGCGCAAACCATATCCAAGAAGTACAGCGACTATCGCGTAATCTCGTTTATCTCTGAGCTTTTCAGATCTGAATGCCGTAAGCAACGTTTTGCTTTGCTCTTTTGTTAGCCAATTGCCAATCCTGACACCGTGCTTCTTGGCTCCTTTTACCCGACGGATTCCGGCGGCTAAATCTGGACTCAGAAGGCCAGCATCAGCTGCCTCACATGCAAGTCGTCTTACCGCTGCCAAGCGAAGGTTGATCGTCAAAGATGCATAGTGTGCCTGCTCTAAGTAAATGCGGTACCGCGTGACAACAGTTTTGTTAAAGGCAAGGCGCGGTTCCGAGCAGTACCAATCGATAAATTCCCGGATTGCGTGGTCGTAAGACCGTCGGGAACTCACCGACGGCAAACTGTTCAGGACGGCTTGGATTGTTCTAAATCGGGCAGCTTGAGGACGCTTTTGGGTGTTCGCTTGCGTTTGTTCTTGGCCATCCCCGCATTTTGGGTCCTGAGTCGTACCCAAATGCTGGCGCGTTTAGCAGTAGTAATCGACGCCGATTTCTTCACTGGAATTGATCTTCCGAAGCTCGGCTTTAAGTTGATTCAGAGCGCGGCGGACGAAAACGCGAACCTGGTTGTCCTCCGGTGTGTCTTAAGCTCCTGAAACTGCCGGCAAAGAAAATGCCGCGTGAGGCAGCCCCAACTTGAACCGCAGCCGATCATATTCCACCAACGGCTGAAACGCTTCGGGTTCCGACAAGGGCCAGAGTGTCGCGCGCGTCGCGCTCGATGCTGCCCGATCCAACAAGGCGTTGACCGCTCTCCGCGCCGCCTCATTTGCGGCCTCCATACACGCAACATCCGTATATGTCTTCACATAATCAGAAGCTAGGAACAAATTCGGAATCTCGGTGCTCGCCTCTGGCCGGTATTGCAACGAGCCTGACGTATTGATCATCAGCGGCTCCAAATTCGCCACTGCCGTCGGATTCGGGAATTGCACATCGGGATCGAGGAACCACTGCAGCAGGTTCTGGTCCTGCAGTACCTCCGTGCCAGTAACATTCAGGTGTACTTTCATTTGCTCCCAGGTCTCGTTCTCGATCTCCGAAGATGAGCATTGCATTGCCGGTTTACCGTACACAATGCCAGGCCCCTGCCAATCCGATATGTCGACCGAAAGGATTCCACCCAGGCTCCCATCGCCAAATTCTGCCAGCATTCCCGTCTTCCAGAACTGCCTCTGCGAAATTGACGTCAGCGCCCATGGTGAATCTGCATAGAGGGAATGTCCAAAGTCGAGCGGCACATCCTGCTTCAGGTAAAATTGAATGCCGTTCATCCAGGCCGTCTCAATTTTGTTGAGATTGGCGAGCGAGGGCGCCAGCGCTTTCATTCGGTCATCCACGAGCGGCGTCATCGCCTCGACCGGCATGGCGGAGATGTAATAATCCGCGGTAATCGTCAGCTCTTGTCCGTTGTTTTCGGCAACGACGGACGTAATTCCCGCCTCCGAGACCGCAAATGACTTCACCAAGATGCTATTGCAAAATTTCACACCTTTCGCACGCAGATATGTAGTCCACGGTTGCAGCCAAACGTCGTTCGTCGGCCCGTTCAGCAGCCGGTCAAACCCTCCATACGTCAGTAGTCCGTAGAGCAGTTGCAGAAAGGTGTAGCCGAGCGTGCGCGTGCTGCCTTGCTGCGCCTGGACCGCTACCAGCGACCGCGTCAGCCCTTTTCCGAGAAGTGTCTGGTACGCCGTCGAGCGGTTCGCCGCATCGATGAATGTCCACCACGGAATATTTTCGTATTCCGCGATGCGCCTTTCCGGGCAACTGGTCAGCAGGGTCAGGATCCGATCCGTGAAGAACAGCACCTCATTGTCCGGCACTCCGATTCCGCCAAAGATTTCCTGAAATACGAGAGCCCAATCCTCCAAATTCTGCGGAATTCGAGCAGTGAGCGCCAGCGGTGGCTTTCCCGCACGTGCCACAAGAATCCGAGTCGCATGTACCAGGTTGTTGAATACGCTGGTGTTGCTAGGGTCCGGTATGCGCATCATCGTTTCCGGAAGGTGCTTGTAAAAGGCCGGGAAGAAGCGGAACCCATGTTCTCCGGGCAGATCTCTGCGTCCGTCGGTTCCTGTATTGGGGACCGACAGGCTCCGAGCCTTCCCGCCAAACACATCTTTCCTCTCATAAACCGTGACGTCGAATCCACGCTCGATCAATTCATGAGCCGCACTCAATCCGCCGACACCACCGCCCAGCACAGCAACCCGATTAGACATGGTGAATACTTTATCGCCGTTCCTGGTTAAAACGTACGATTCACGTAGGCACGGCAAAAGCGCGGAATAATGCGATCCTCGTTAACTTGGGTACCAAACGGGTTGGGGATCCTGCGGAGAACAGCAGCAAAGACTGTGGCATGCGACGCGTAGAGGCGCTTCGGATTGGGACTTCCGAGAAATGCATTGCTCCGGTCGGGAAAAGCAGGACAGATTTAGCGCACTAACGGCGGTGCGGCGAGATCGACTCCTGGATCGAGTGCAGCGTCTCATTCACGTCCCGCAGCTTCTCCTTCGTGGCCATGCGCTCGAGTGCGCTTTGGATCTCGCGATCGCGGCGCAGGTACTCTTCCCGATCGACGGCGTGCTCCACCTGCTTGTCGAGCTGGGTCTGCGTTCACGCCACCGACTCTGCGATCGTGCCGACGCGGGCATACAGGTGACCATGACTGCTCTTAAACTGTCGCGACACGATTTCCCCGCTATTCCGAGAATGCTTCGGCGTTTTTCGCAACTAATCTCCGATGATCGCTGAACGTTGAACTTCCTCGAAGCCGACTTGTGGACAGGAAGAATCTTGTTCGGTCCGCCTACCCGATGCGGAACTTCATGCCCTGTTTCAATCCACTAGCACGTAACGTGCAGGATGGCGTTGGTCTGGTCAGGTCTCTTCTTCAGCTTCTCGATCGCCTTGGCCGTGGGTAATATGATGAGCTTGATCTTGCGGCGTTTAGCTTCGCGCTTGACTTCTTCCATGACTGGCAACATTCCTGTGCCGGTACCAATCACCAGTTGTTGGCAATTCCACGGTATGTCCTCTACGAGAGACACCGGTGTGTGTCCGAACGGATCACGAAACTTCTTGGATGGTTTCTTCTTGCGTTTCCGCACATGCCCACAGTCGATCACGACATCGTGGTGGTGGTTCCATCAACGTTGATTGAGCCGAAGGAAAATGTTTCGAAGCGCGTGTCCGCCTCCGCAGACATTGTAAACACCTGCTCGCCATCGATGAAGAGCTTCGTTGTCGGCTTTCATTTCATTCTCTAGATTCTGGCTTTCTGTTCTCGAAGCGCAGGCATTGAGTACGCCGCATTCCGCAAGTCGCACGAGGGCGGCGGTCTGGTGGTGGAGCAGACGCATGTTGTTGAAGATGGAGATATTCTCGAATTCCACACCCGAGGCGGCCGAGCGGGACTTGCGGTTGCCGCACAGATGGCGCCCGATGACACGGCCGCGGCACGCCGCAGTTACCGCGGCACCATGGGTACAAATCCAACCTCTCCCATCGAGCGGACACGCAAGGGGCCGCTACGAGGCTTGTCAACCACTGTCAGCTTCTGAAAGAAACCCGTACCGACCGGCCCAACCAGCCGGCCGCGCGGCGCCAGCTGGCCGAGCAGTGCCGTGGGGATATCTTTCGCTGCAGCAGTAAGGATGATCCGGTCAAAGGGTGCTTCCTTCACCCACCCTTCATACCCGTTGCCTTCCCGAACGATGACATTGCGATAGCCCAATTCGGCCAATCGCTTTGTAGCGGACTGTGCCAGCTCCGGCAAGATCTCGATGGTGTAGACCGATCGCGCGAGGCATGACAGCACGGCGGACTGATATCCAGAGCCGGTTCCGATCTCGAGAACACGATCCGTTGGGCCAGGTTGTAGTAGCTCCGTCATCCAAGCGACGACGAACGGCTGCGAAATGGTAGCGCCGTAGCCGATCGGCAGTGGGCCGTCCTCATAAGCTTGCAACCGAAAGACAGAAGGCACAAACAGGTGGCGGGGAGTCGCACGCATAGCGCGAAGAACGTTACCATCTCGAATGCCGCGCGCCTCGATCTGCTCACTGACCATCTTTTCCCGTGGAGTCGATAAAGCATCCCCGGCCCGAATCAACAGGAGCACGGTACAGGCGGCTATCGTTACCACACCAAAAATCTTGGGACAAGAAATCGCCATCGCGTGCTCCCCCGGGAGCGATCCATAGATAACCGTTTACATGTGTAGTACTCACTCTAGTGGGTAAGAACCAACGACTCTCAAAAGCTTCGTTGTCTTTGTTACCGAATGTTGTGCGCCAAGATGAGGCCGCCGGACCGCACATGGGGCAACATCTTTTTCAGATAATCCATGTAGCCTCCCTTGTCCGCATCAATGAACACCAAATCGACCGGATGGTTCAATTCGTAATGTCTTTGTGAGCATCGCCCTCAATGATCGCCACCAGATGATCCACTCCTGCTCGCTTGAAATGTACACGCGCCAGAACGGCTCGGTGAGAATCGAGCTCGAGGGTGGTCAATTTGCCCTCCGTCTTCTCCAGTGCCATGCAAAGCCACATGCCCGAGATTCCAGTGGACGTGCCGATTTCAATCACGTTTTTCGCATTCGCCGCTTCCACCAACAGGCGCAGCATTCTTCCGTCTGCGACGGGGACATTTGCATATAACTCGCCGGCCCTTACCGCCTCATTCATCGTGGTTAGAATTCGCTTCTCCGATTCCGTTTGGGCGAGTGGAGGATTGTGTGCAGTCTCCGGAGCGGTGCTTTCCGGATCGGGTCGTTGACTTGCCGCGACGATCACTGTGATCAAGAAAATCACAACCAGAATGGGGGGTCGTTTCATGGCTGGCCATTTTTCAAGAGTCGCAGACCGCTTTCACCACTGAACCCAACATGAACTGTTCTATCTGTGCAGATCAGTTCACGTGCCCATCATAGCGGCCCTCTTCATCAGATTGCGCGCGTAACGAGGGACCGTCGGGTATTGCGGAATCTACCGAGCTGCGCAAGTGCCCGAATGTTGTGCGATACACGAGCGCTCCGGTGAGGAGCGTCAGCACTGTGATTCCCGAAATAAGCGGCTTCTTGAGAACGCCTTCAGTGATCATCCAAATACCAATGACCGCAAATAACAGAGGGAGCAGCGGATAACTGAGATCGATGATACGGAGGGTTCGCCAACCGGGCCGGCGTCGAAAGAAGAAAAGGGAAGACACCGACATGACCGCAAACACGTTCAGCGTGAAGCCAATGTAAAGCATTAACTGCGGGAAAGGTGTCAGCGCAAGTAGCATCGCACAGATTGCCTGAGCCAAGATCGAATTGACCGGAGTGCGCCAGCGAGGATGAACCAGAGCCGCCGGTGAGAAGAACTGGCCATCGCGCGCCACGGCGTAGTAGACACGGGGACCGGCGATGATCATGGCGTTGACCGTCGAAAGCAGCGCGAAGGCCATAAGCGCGTTGAAAGCGCCCGCGGCTTGAGGACCAAAAAGACGCGAGGCCGCGAGCGCTCCAATAGCGATGATGCCTTTCATCGATTCCAGTGGTGCTGCATAGAGAAATGTGACGTTAAGAGCGAGATAAACTACCGTTACGAGTCCGGTGCCGATCGCTAGGGCCCGCGGCAGATTGCGCTGAGGGCTTTCAATCTCCTCGGCAACGTATGTGGCAGCATTCCAGCCGCTATAGCTGACATAGATCCAGAACAGGCTGACGGCGAACTGTTCCCAAAGCGGCGTCTCGACTGCGCGCATGGTTTTTTGCGACAAGTTGCTCCAGTCGCCGTGGCCGACGAGCAAGCCGGCGACAACAAATGTTACCAGCATCGCGATTTTCAGAGCAGTTAAGGAGTTTTGCAGCAGCGCGCTGCGTTTGATCCCAAGGCAATTCCACATCGACAGAGAGACTACAAGGCCGCAGGAAATCAGCTGTTGTGGGCCCAGCCGAAGCATTGACGAATTGCCCGTCTCGCGTGGCTGCCAACTGGGAAAGAAGAACGCGACGTAGCTGGCGAACGCCAGCGCGGCGGCTGCAATCGGCGCTGAAAAGCCGGCGAAGAATGACACCCATCCGGTAACGAATCCCCACGTCGGACCATAGGCACGGCTGAGATAGAGGTACTCGCCGCCGGAGCTGGAGAAATTGAGAGCGAGCTCCGAGTAACAGATCGCGCCCAGCAGCGCACTAGCGCCGCCGACAATCCAGCACAGCAGAACAACAAAGGCCGAGCCGAGATCGGCGGCAAGAAATCCGGTGGTTGTAAAAATGCCCGTGCCGATCATGTTCGAAACAACGAGCGCGGTGGCACCAGCGAGGCCAAGGCGCCGCACCAGAGTGACTGGTTCGGACATTGTGTGCTTGGCTACTCTGTCCGGGTCGGCTTGCGAACAATCAGGCAGTAGTCGCCGCGAGTCGGCCAGTCCTTCGGTTCGTTGGCGATCTCAAAACCTGCGGAAACTAACTCGTGAATCGAAATCGTTTTCGGTACGCCGTGTCCACCGTGGCTCTTTGGAGTCCCGTTGAGCGGCGATGTCGCATTTAGCGCCTTGCTTGGAGGGAAGTCGATGATGGCCAGCAAACCGCCCGGTTTCAGGGCGCGAAAAATGGCAGCGTCAGTTTGCTCCGGTTTTTCGAAATGATGATAGACGTGCCGCATGAAGATTGCTTCGCAGCAACCGTCGGGGAGATTTGTGCCGATAGGGTCGGCCTTGACGATGCTTACGTTCCGCAGCTCTCGGCGGTTGACCTCCTCCTGGAGATGAGCGAGCTTTTTCTCGTCGAGCTCAGTAGAATAGACGTGTCCGCCAGCGCCGACTCGCGCAGAAGCGGCAAATGACATCTGACCTTCGCCCGCGCCAATTTCTGCGATGACTTCGCCCGGTTTCCAATTCATCAGCTCTGCCAATTTCTTCGCCTCCGTAATTGTCGAAAGCGAACGAAACAGCGGCTAACAACGCAAAAAGATACAGTGACTTGGCTCTCTTGCACATGGATAATCTCGTCGACTGTTAGACAGACTTGGGGCTAGTATCGCGTCATCGGGTGCCTCAACGATACCCACCCTGTCATACTGGCCCATCACCGCTGGACGCCTTTCAGCCCTATGCCGCTACAAGCGCGGCCGATCGAAATACTAATTGCCCTTTCCCTTCGCGCGGTCCATGTACTTCATGTCGCCGAGGCTCAGGCGAATGGTATCGCCGCTTTTCACAAAAGGAGGAACCATGATCGATACATCGTTGATGAGCCGAGCGGCTTTCCACGTGCTGTCGATTTGACCATGCGATGGAGGCACGGTTTCAGCGACCATGATCTCAAGAAAATCCGAAAAAACCGCGCTAATAGCCTGTCCGTCGACGAACTCTAGCTGAATGAACTTCTACCTGCTCATACGACTGCGGGTTCATGAAGAAGCAGTTATCGCCGTCGCTGTACAGAAACTCAAGTGTCCGGCGCTCCACCGGAAGCTCTTCGACCTTCAGCTCAGCGCGAAAGCTATGCTCCCAGGTGGTTCCGGTAGCAAGATTCTTCAGCCGCAGATGATTGACGCCTCCCATCTTGCCCTGGCCGGGGTGGTAATCGGCCGCAATGACCTTGTAGGGCTGACCCTCATATCGAATCGCCATGCCTGGGCGAATTTGGGAAGCACTGATCATGCTGATTCCGGCGGCTTCTCAACTGGCGACCGACGCCGAGGCCTTGGGGATTGCGGAATTTCCCGGACGGGCGAAGGCCGCTGAATCTGGCTTTTGAGAGGAGAAACACCTCGTACAGCATGAGGCAGCTTCCAAGTACGAATCACGTTAGGATGACGGGGTTTATCCATCGCCAACCCCCCTCTTGGCAACAGTGTACTGCGAATCGACGGGCATGACGGGATCTGATCGCCGCTACCTCCCGGATTATTTCATCTCATCAAGTTGCCCGATCATCTGAACGTTTATCTGAAAATCACCGCGAGGTCATGGATTTGGCTGTGCCTTGGGATGTACTTTCAGCCTGCAGCGGAATTTGCATGAGGTGATTCGAAATGAAGGCACAGCAACTGCTCAAATTGGCAGCGGGCGCGGCAGTGATCTCGCTCGTGCTCGCGATAATGCTCGTCAGCTCACGCCAGGTGCGGGCGCAAGCCGCGGGAAACCGCGATGAAAAATGCGACGCTCAAAAAATTGAAATCGGATTCAGGGTGGCTCCCGTGCCGCTCAACTTGAATGGCAAGGATCCGGACCTCGTGGGCTTGGGCAGCTATCTGGTCAACGCTGCCAACGACTGCAACTTCTGCCACACATCTGGCGGCCCTCCCAATTTCAATTTCGCCGCAGGGTTCAACCCTTACTTTGGCCAGCCAAAGAAAACCGACCCGACCACTTACCTGGCGGGAGGCACGGATTTTGGCCCAGCCGTCCCCCCTATACCCGGTGTGTATCCGCCGGCGGCCTATGGCTCATACGTTGGCCCGGACATTATTTCCCGCAACTTGACGCCAGACAAAACGGGGCGGGCGGAAGGCGGGCGCACGTTTGAACAATTTAAGGAAATCCTGAGGCATGGCACGGATCTGGATCGGATCCATCCGACCTGTACGGCGCCTCCCTCGGATCCAGACACAGCAACGTGTATTCCCCCTCCGGTCGACGGAAGTCTCCTGCAAGTCATGCCCTGGCCGGACTTCCAGGATATGACGGACCATGACATCCGGGCCATCTACGAATATTTGAGTGCGATTCCCTGCATCGACAACACAACGAGCACACCACCCACAGGTGCTCCCAACGAACTACGCAACGATTGTGGTAGCGGCCAGACCGTTGGGGCGGTCAGCGCTTCAGATCAGCCGCGAAGGACAAGGAGGGATGGGCGCAAATGAGCCTTTCATCGGAATTGATCTGGAGGAATTCGCAAATGCTTACCAAAACGCTACTGATCGCTTCGCTTGCCGTGGTTGTATTCACTGGTGGCGCAAGTGCCGATTCTTTGGTGTACGTCGTCACTGACACTCAACAATTTGGCACCGTAGATCTCAATAGTGGCGCGTTCCACCAAATCGGGGCTGACACGCCGGCGCCGCAAGTCAATTTGGTCCCGGGACCGAATGGATCGCTTCTCAGTCTTACCTTCTCCGGCAACCTGGAATCGATCAACCCTGGCACGGGAGCGGTCTCGGTAATCGGCGCGACAGGGTTGGCGTCCTTCGACCTTGCCGAAGTTGGCGGAGCCCTATATGCCACCGACTTAAACAATAATCTCTATAGCATCAATACGACGACAGGTGCCGCGCACCTGGTAGGTGCCACCGGTATCCCCGCTGCACCTTTGTCTGATCCTAATGCGGTCTTCGATGAGAGTTTGTACGGCGTGGGTGGGAAGCTGTACGCAACGTTTGATGCTTTTGATCTACCCGTGTCCAGCCCAGGAATAATCACTTCTCCAGCTCTCTATCAGATCGATCCGTTGACGGGCGTTGCAACAAAGGTGGGGTCCACAATGCTCGGTCTCAGCGCATCGGTAGATGTGAACGGAGAATTCTACGCATTCCACGAGGGGCTTGCCGATCCTTCCTGTGTGGGGCCGGCTCCTGTTCCCTGCCGGTCGGATGCTGAGTTGTTCATGCTCAATCTGGCGAACGGCAATACTAACTTCGTAACCGACGTTGACCCTAGTGCCACGGCAATCTTGGGAGCATCCCCCGTCGTCCCCGAGCCCACGTCGATCGCGCTGGCGGGTTTAGGAATCGCTGCGTTAGTTGCCTTAGCGCGAAGGCGCCGCGGTGAGTTAAAATTCGAACCGGAGTAGTCCGGAGGGGTGTCTGAAAAGGTGCCTTGAATAGCTCAAGCAGTTGGTCTGTCGTGGGAGGGCAACAGGTTGAAAGAAAACACTTCAAACAGCGCTTCTTGCAAGCGTCATTGTAGTTATCGCGTCGGCTACTTTGGCTTGGACGCATGCAAGCAGCTCCCAAGCTCATGGAAGCAAGCTCGAAGTTGCTTGGGAACTTGTTTCATACGATCACGGGAAGTTCGGTCGGCTGGCAGATGGCAGCAAGCAAGTGAAACTCGTTTCCTCTAAGCACTTTGTCTGGGTTACGTACGATGCTGACAAAAAGAAGGCTCTCGCTAGCGGCGGAGGCACATACACGTTCACAGACGGCTTATATACCGAACACATCGACTTCATGAATGTTCAAGGTGTGAATCTAACCGGGGCGGATCAGACGTTCACTATAACGCTGAATGCTGACACGCTTACTCAAACCGGCGTTCTATCGACCGGGGACAGGTTGTCCGAAACCTGGAAGCGAATCGATTGACCGGCCAATGCAGGCATCCATCGAGAATGCAAGCCTTGGCTGTTTCGGCTTCAACGCACCTTTCAGGCACCCTCAGTCCGGCGCTAACCAGGCGGTAAGCGAATAATGAGGTGTCCCCTAGTCCTGCTGCTGGCAGCAACATTATCCGTTTCCGCGCAGACAGAGCCGGACGAGAGAGCCGTCCACAAACTGCCAGAGAGCTTCGCCGCAGCGATGACAAAGCACGATGGTCACGAACTCGCGCAAATCATGGCCGACGATGTGGATTTTGTCACCGTCGGCGCCATGTGGCTGCACGGACGCTCTGATTTCGAGACATATCACGTGCGCTTGCTCAGCGGACGCTTCTCGGAAGTAGCCATGATGCCACTTGAGATTAGAGTCCGCTTCTTACATCCAGATGTCGCCGTTCTTCACTGGAGCTGGAGCATCAGGGGCGACAAGAACATAGATGGCACAAAGCGGCAACCGCGCTACGGAATGATGACCATGATGGCTGAGAAGCGGGATGGCGCGTGGCTCGTCGTTGTCGCGCAGAATGATAACTCTGATCCTGGTCCCGCACCCGAATCGCAAGGGATCAAGCTGCCGATTCCGATCCCCGGGTCCAATTAAGACGTCTGGACGATCTAAAGCAGGTTGGAGAGAACCACCACTCTCGTCGCCCTTGCCTTGCCTCCGTTCTGCTGGACTCCCGTCGAACCGGCGCCCACCCTTCATACTCCCGTCGGCTCACCATCACAGCAGACCGTGGCACTTTCGTGACTAATGATTTAGGGGTTCTGGACGCAAGCCCACCTACCGTTTTCGGAAATTGAGCGGCCCGCGTTCGGAACTGGTATGTTCACTGATCCAGGAAATACCGTGTTGTTCATACGGGATCCATATATGTAGATAACGGACAAGGATTTCTTGGAGACTTGACCGGGACCGTTTGCCTCGGCCGGCGATAAATGGTGGCATCGGCGAATTCGTTTCCCTCACGTCCGGGATGTATAGGCCAGGATTTGCGCGGTAGCCATCACACGCGGCATTCAGTGGGTTTCGCCGGTGCTCCCACCGCGCTTGCGGGATCGCGAGCAGATCGTCGCCGACTCGGAAAGTACGCTCGTCGTCGGCAATGGACAAGGGCCATTGCGATTCCCTCACCCTTTCAGCGCCGCTGTGATCGTTCGAAGTCCATACGCAGCCTCGCCGGCGCGCCGGTCCCATTTTTCTCTCATCAGGCCCGAACAACGAAATAGACGGTCGATTCGGGCAAGATCGCCCCGACACCAAAACGCGAGAATTCGGCACAAAGCCAGATCCGCGCGGCTATGGTCATTGCCGTAATCCGAAGTGTCGCCTTCCCACAAACGCCGGAATAGATCGCCATTGCGCGCGTCCTTGGCCCGCTCGATGATTTCTTCATCAGATAGGCTCAACGCACTCGAAAATGTTATCGGCGGAGAAGTCGGCTCCAATGCGACAAACTGGCCGGCGAACTGCTCCAATTCGGCTTGTCGGCTCTCGATCTGCATTGGCGTGCCCGTGAGATGTGTTCCAGTGATCGTAAAGTAGCGGCCAGAATCGTACATTTCAATGTTGGCCGCGCGCCTGCCTTTCCCCGGCAGTTTGGCCTTGACCAAAACGTGCGCGCCAGTCGCGGACGGCGACAACTCCGTATAGCTCTCAAGCCGTTTGATCAAACTGAGGGCTTCCGGTGCAATCCTGCCATTCACGCTTCGGCATTGATCCAGATCGATTCCACAGAACGGATCGGCATCGGTGAAAACGAATCCAATGCCGTGACAAGGAAACCGCTGCATTGCATATCGCACGTGCTGGTAAGTGCTCCATGTCTGCGGCTTGTCACAGGCAGCCGCTTTCCCGCTCCACGGCGAAATCGGAATTTTGGTAATGCGCCCGTTGACCTCGGCTTTACGCCACAGAACCCACTGCTTGTATTCGAGCAGTTCAACCGGAACCGGCATCATTCTTGGACCTCGACGGCGTGATGCGTTGCTGTTTCGCTTTCTGCTTCCGGGCCGGGTTCGGGATCGCGACCCCACTCTAAGTGGATGTGCCGGTTACAGTGTGGACAGATGTAATCGCGGTTCGGAGTTTCGAAGCTTCGGCCACAAAGACATTCGGCGACGAAAACGGAGAATTGTTGCATAGTGAAGTTCTTCTGATTTCCTTGCGGGCTTTGCTCCCTATTGGACAGAAGCGCGGAGAAGCCCGAAATCCGTAACTCGGGGAAAAATATTCTTTCGCCGGGGGATGACCGCACGGGAATATGAGATGCCTCGCATGTCCCGTGCGGCGGTCGAGCTATTAGCCGACCTGTTGAGCCTGCGGGATTCGAACTGGCTCCGGTAACCAACCGGTTCCGCTGATCTCCCTCTCTGCCAGTGCGGCCAACTCTGCTTTCTTGAGCTTGAGTGTTTCGGCGCTGACCGGTTTGCCCGCCTCGGCTAGGGCCTCAGCGATACGCGATTTCGGAACTCGCGAGAAAAAATTGCTCTCGCTCGGCGTAAACCACTTGTTCATATCGAAACTCAGCGTCGCGGCGAGTGCATCCGCGTGCTGGCATCGCGTGCCCTGACCATCGGCGTCCGACTTGCTAAGGACTGCGTTCACCGTACGGGCCACGCAGTAAGCCAACAATTCCAGCAACGTCTGTTGGTCCTGCTGTAGACACCAGCACCAAAGCTGATCCTTGCCTACGGCTAACTTCTCCAACCATTGCCTTTTCTGACCTTCAAATAACGCCAGGGCACGTGAATCATCTACAGCGTTCAGGCACGCTTGGCGCGTTGATATCTGTACGCACGTACCAGACCGATAGAGTTGCAGATCCAGGCCGAATTCGCTCAATACCAGGGTGTGAACAACTGCGGCCAGAGCAACTGTTGGATTTTGCGACACTTCCGCCGCAATCGCAGCCGTTTTGTACTGAGTAAGCGTTTCGATCAAAGCCGCAGAGTAAGCCGAAGACTCTGGTTCTGGTTCTTCATCCGGCTTGGCGGGCTGTACCCCCTCTTCTACTGGTTCGGCGTCGGCAAGCGCCTTTTCGTCCCCCTTTTTCAGAAGGCCATACACGAAGGCAGGTTCGCCGTTTTGTCCCACGCTGACCACGACACCGCACGAGGCTTTGACCTCATCAGAGTAAGCCGCTCGCCGATTCCGCCGAATGGATTGAATCCGATGATCGATTTCATCGATTTGGTCATATATCTCCTGAACCGCTGCTTCATCCAATTCATTTTCTTCTTCAAGCGGATCTATAAGGGCGTCACGCTTCTGTTCCAGCGCCTCAATTTCGGCTTGTGCTTCGGGTGATAATGGAAGCTCCGATGCATAAACGCGCCGAAACCGACTGATCGCCTGATAATCGACGTCCGGCTGAATCTCAACCCATTTCCAGCCCTCAGCTTTACTTGCTTCCGCAAGTTCTCGGAGTTTTTCGCTGACCAACTGATTCAGCTTGGTCGCGTCCGAAATGTAAGTGCCGGCTTCGCCGTCGGCGAACAGATCGCGACGTATAATTCCGCCGGCGGATTCGTATGCCTCCAGCCCAACAAATCGAACCCGCTTGTCACTCGCTGGAATATCCTCCGCCGCAAGCATCTGTCGGACGGTCTGCGGCTTCCGATCCCAGGGCTGCAATTGACTCCAAACGGCTTCCTGCGCCTCGTGATCGTCGGTCAGGGTGAACGCCTGCAATAATTCGAGGTTCAGTTCTCCGTTGCGATATTTAGACAGCAGGGTAGGGCTGACCCGGGCTAGCGCGAGACGGCGAAGCACAACCGCTTCCGTCACCCCGAATCGAGCGGCAACATCGGCAACGGATTTCCCGGCATTGATCAGCCGCTGGAATGCTTCGAATTCATCTGCCGGGTGCATCGGAACGCGCACGACGTTTTCCGTGAGACTGATCTCGGGCAGATCCGCATCCTTCGGAGCAATGCGGCACGGAACGGGCATGGTGGCCTTCAGCTTGCCTTGCTCGGCCAAGCGCGATAAGGCCATTAACCGCCGTCTTCCCGCGATGACGGCGTACTTGCCGCGCGGCTCCCTCTTTACCACTAATCCTTGCAGCAACCCGACTGCGGCTATGGAATCGGCGAGTTCGCCGATTCCTTCCTCAACGCCGGTAACACGGACGTTGTCGTTCCAGACGAGTAACTTATTCAATGGGATTTCGAGTGTTTGCATTTCTTCGGTGTGCATGTGCTTTCTTCCTTTCGGTTTGTAAATGTGAATTTAGTGAATTGCTGTTTCCCGCGTGGCTGCGGCACTCACCCCGAGTGACGAAAGAATTTCTGCGGCGGTCGATTGAATGAATTGCAGTGAGGCGGTCAACGTGGCGCGGTCGCCGTTGTATAGCTTGATGTAATCCACTGCTGCGCTGTTCGTATCCAGTCCGATTGCGTGGCAGACTACAAACGCCACGGCCTCGGCTTCCGTTTCTCGAACGGTTTTATTGGTTTCTGTGCGGCGTTCTGCTTTGTGCAGCGTCTCGTGGGCCAGCTCGTGAACGAGAGTCGAGAATTCCTCGGCGGCTGGCAGGTTCGGCAATAAAGTGATTCTGCCGCCTTGCGAAAGCCCTTTTGCCGGGGCAATCGAGGCATCGTAATTGAGCGTGATCGCGTGCGAAGATATGAGCGCCTTCAGGCTCTCCAAATATTGCTGCGGGTCGCCTTTGACCGTAGCGAATTCGGGCAGGTCTTGACCATCCGTCTGCGAAATATCGAAGACAAATGCCGTGCGAAATCCCGCCACTCGCCCAACCGTCTCGACGGTGCTGGCATCTTCATTCTGTCGGTTCTTGGTTTCGTCCTTGACCTTGCAAATGATCGGGGCAAGGATGGCTATACCTTTTTCCCCTTTACGAACGTGGCGGCCTAGGCTGAGCCACGCTCGAAATCCTGCTACATGCGTAGCGTTCGGACGCTGCATGGAAATTAATAAGCAGTTGGCCCAGGAATATTTATGGAATCGAGCCATGACACCGAGATATGCGGTTAGTGCCGCGCTATTTCCGGCTTCGAGCGCTGCGGCAAGGGTGTCGAGTGCTTGTGAAGCGATTTCCGAGGTACTGTTTTGGCTGTTCATTGTGTTTTTGCCTTTCAACAAATGCCCCCGCGGCGGAGGGGTGAAAGACGCGACGAACGTCTTTCGAGCATTGGGGTAGGCGCCGGGCGGGGTACCCGGAAGTCACACACTTTGTTTTGCCGAGCGGTGTTTGCGAGGAGGTGTCAAAAGAAAGTGTTGACGACGGGTCGCCCGGTGCGAATGCGAAGAAAGAAAAGGCGTTCGTCGGGCTCTGGAATCCCCGAAGCCGGGGGCTTACATCAGACCGCTGCCGGGTTTATCGGCAGCGAACCATTGATGGTCTGCGTGTGTCGGATCGATTGTTGGAAGAGCGGATATACGCAAGCACCATCACCGTGCGGCTCCGGGCGCCTGTCACAGGTTTGGTCCGACTAATCAAATACAAGGTGTGGATCGAGCAGATTTTCCCAGATCCATTCGCCTTCTTTTTCGGACAGACCGTGCCATGCCAAACCGTCAGGACCGTCGGCGAAATCCCAGGCGAGAAGCATGACTGAAGCGCCGTAGCCCGCTTGGATGCAGCGCTTCATGGATTTCAAGGCACCTTGGATCGCACCCGTTTCAGCGCGCTCACGCCATTCGTATTGAAGTGTCCAGCCATCATCGCCCGTGTCGAGGACTTGGCAGTAGCTTTGATTTGCGCGCTGTGAAGCATGAGCAAGATCGCAAAGGAATGCATAAAGCCCAGGAAAGAAGGATTGCCCACCCATGTCCGATGTGCCTGCCAGTTTTTCAAGCGCGTCCAAGAATTTCGCTACTTGGGTGGGGCGCTGGGCTGTTGGGTCCCAGAAGTCCTCAAAGAGAGTATCTTCCATTGAGGTCATGCATGTTCCAAAAAGGCTCTTGGGTATGATCACGCGCAGATCGTTCCAAGAGTTTGCGCTACTACACCGGGTCAGGTGATCGACCGCAAACGCCGCGCGCCCGGCATTTTCGAGGATGGTCCGCTGGAGAATCGCTGCCACTGTGAGCCTTTGTTCAAGTAGGTGTTGGACCACAGGCACACTGAGCGCTCGGATTCGAGTAATGGTGCCAAACGCAACGTGACGTCTCCATGCGTTTATCGTTGAAGCCATCGGGCCACGCAGTTTTTGGTGCCCATCCTCAATACTTTCCAGTGCTGCGCGAGGTTCGAAAAATGCAGGGAAACCAAGCGAGGCGACGGCGTTTTCAATACGGACCAAGTTTTCGATCTGCCGAGTGGAACTTGGGTATTCAGATGCAAACGCAGAATAAGCAGGGCTGCCCATTGCGGTCGGTTTCTATGTCATTTTGTCACCCACCTGGTGGGATTATTTCGGCTACTCGGTCTCAGCTTGCTAAACGGCACCGCCGCAAGCGCCACTACCAGCCCAGTTCCTGCTTCAACTTCGACGCCTCGGCTTCCGATTGCTCCGCATTGACCTTAGGCGTAGACCAAGGCTCCGTCTTCAGGCCCTTGTAGCGCTTTTCCTCGTATGCAGTCACGCGCACCGTTGTTTGCGAAGGAGCATCCGAAATGAAAGTGATCTCCATGTAAGATCCGGTCTGTCTGTAATGGCCAGTTACCGCCACCGCAGTTTTAATGCCGGCATCTTTGGACGCGGACTCGATCTCAGTGCCGTCCTTCTTTAGCTGATTCAGGACAGCCTGGTAAACCGTATCGACATCAGCGGCATGTGAAAAAGAAGCGGCTTGCCCGGTTACCAGACACATCGTTGCAATTAACGAGAAAATGGCGAGTTTTCTAGTCATCTTTGAGTTGACTCCTCGTGAACAGAAAGATTTCGCGGCCGGTCATCATCGACTCCGGCGCGCTTTAGAGGTGGAATTTCAGGATCAAGGCCAACGAACACGGTCGCGTGCTTCGAGTCGATACAGATCCACGGATTTCGTTCGGAAAATGCCGGGAATGACTGCTGGCCAAGTGCAATGATCTCCTGAACGGTATCGCATCGCGTCGTTAACGGCTGGCGCTTCCTCCGGCCGCGCACGTGGTATTGCACTGTGAACGATTTCTGTTTGAGATTGTTTTGGTCGGTTCCAGATAACATGGCGAATTCGAGATAGGCGCACAGCCCCTCGCCGATACAGATGGGCGAAAAATCGCAATTTCCGTAGCAACGACCAAAAATATTTTCGCTTCTGAAAATCGCTCGGATTAAAATTGGGTGGTACAGCCGCCATCAATTCGGCGGGAAACGCTGCGCAAAAGAGGATGTTGCTGACGTGTTATGGCTTGGGACGCCGTCGATCTTCGCACTCAAAACGGACTTCCGCTCTCCGATGCTGACCGGGAAACGATTCTCGACGTAGTCGGAAAAGCGATTCTCGATAGCGATGAAGACCCCGAAGTGCTGATTCGGGCTGCAAAGCGGGTAGGGCGAAGACTGGGAATCATTCAGAATTTGCGCGCATACACAACCCGTGCCGTCAATGTGGCGCTTCGAGTCGCGGCTTTAAGAAGAGATGAAAAAGAACAGCCGGTTTGCCAATACGATGTGGAGCGCATCGCAGACTGGGCGCGCCGCGACCAAATCGAAAATCAAGTGCTCGCAGGGGAAGCTTTGGAGACCCTTTCCGCCCAAGACCGGGAAATTGTTATCCGAAGGATGGCCGGTGAGCCGTATAGCGAGATTGAACGAGATATGAACCTGAAGCCGCGCACGGCGGAGACTCGATTCCGCGCAGCCAAGCGGACCTTACGCCGGTATCTGGACGCAAAGACAGGGCGTCAAACGAGCTCGCGTGTCGGCTGAACCTCTCGAAGACGATAATCCAATCGAGGAAATCCTGCTGCACGGGTTCCCGAACCCGGAGAGAGTGGGCTGCCCGCCGCCTGAAACCATTCAGGCGCTCGGCGAACGCAGAATCGGCAGGGACGACCCGGCATGGAGCCACATCTGGCACTGCTCGCCGTGCTTCGCGGATTTCAAGAAGATCCGCGACAATCGGCTCGCAGAGATTGAAGGCGCCGAGAAAAGGGCCGCACGCAAACATAAGCTTTCAATTTGGTCGGCGGCGGCAGTGGGTTGTGCTTGCCTGATCGCGGTCATTTTCATCTCGGTGAATCACCTAAGGGCGACCATTGTCCCGATTGATTTGACGAATGCCCCGACATATCGCGGCGAAACACAGGACGATGGTCCGGTGCTGGCGACCCTACCGAAAAAGCTAGATGAACTGCATGTTACGCTACCGCTTCTGAGTCCCCCCGGCCAATACGTCTTGGCGATTCTGAAATCACGGTCGGAAAACGCCGCCATTGCGTTGGGTTCGGCAACAGCCGTGGGAAACGGACCCAAAGTAACCCTCGTGATCAAGCTGGATCTTTCCGCTGCAAAGCCAGGCAGGTACTACTTGGCGACCCGCCGTGAGGAACAGGGGCAAGAAACGGCTGCATATTACTATCCGGTGTTGATCCGCGGAGGTTGAGCGGCCGCACACCGGCGCCTCCCGATCACGTTTCGGAAAACGGGGCATACTGTCCTCGTGGGCATGCGCAAAATCGTGCACATCGACATGGACGCGTTTTATGCGTCCGTCGAACAGCGCGACGATCCGCGAATGCGCGGCAAGCCTGTGATTGTGGCCTGGCGTGGCAAACGCTCCGTCGTTTGCGCCGCTTCGTATGAAGCCAGGCAGTTCGGAGTGCGCTCAGCCATGCCCGCCGTTCGCGCCGAACGGCTTTGCCCGGATGCCGTATTCGTGGCGCCGGATTTCCCTCGTTACCGAGCCATCTCCCGGATGACGCACGAAATCTTCCGGCGACATACGGAGTTAATCGAGCCACTGTCGCTTGACGAGGCGTACCTCGATGTGACCGAGAACAAGACCGGCTTGCCGACTGCGACCCGCGTGGCTCGCACAATTCGCGAGCAGATTCGTGAGGAATTGCAGTTGACGGCTTCGGCTGGCGTCGCGCCGAACAAGTTCCTGGCAAAGATCGCATCTGATTGGCGTAAACCAGACGGTCTCTTTGTGATTCAGCCTGACGATGTCGATGAATTTTTATTGCCCTTGCCGGTTTCACGCCTGCCCGGCGTCGGCAAAGTGACCGAAAAGACACTGGAGCAGCTTGGCATCCGGACGGTGGAGCATCTCCGAGGTTTGGATTTGGGGGCCCTCGAACGGCACTTCGGCCGGTACGGCGCGCGTCTGTACGAACTCGCTCGCGGCATCGACGATAGCGAGGTTGTTCCCAACAGACCTACAAAATCCATATCCGCCGAAGATACTTTTGAGCACGATGTCGTTCTCGCGGAAACGGAACCGATGATACGCCGCTTGGCTGAAAAGGTTTGGGCCGCATCGCGTAAGGAACCGCGCATCGGCCGTACGGTCGTTCTTAAGCTGAAAACCAGCGACTTCGATATTCTCACCCGTAGCTGCACACCGAGCGCGCCGCCCGCCTCTTGCGAGGAAGTCACCAATATCGCGCTATCGCTCCGAGAGCGTGTGGGCCTCGATGCCCAACAGCAGTTTCGATTAATCGGTGTCGGCCTCAGCAATTTTTCCGACCCAGGCGATTCGGCCGGGCAATCAGCTCTTTTCGAGTGACCCGTAATTGCGCATCAAAGCAGCATTCAGCTCCCGCTGCGTCCGGCTTTTCGACCGGTCGATTTGACACTGCAGACACATATTCACCGTCACTGTGCCATCTGGGTTCTCTTGGCCGCTCCACTCGTTCCGGTCGGCCTCTTCACGAGGAACAGAGGCACTTGTCAGTTTCGAGTTCCGCGGTAGCGGTTGATGACAAATTACGCAGCTTGGTGGTTCCATTCCTTTCTCTATCATCAATAATCTGAACGCGCAGAATCCAGCCTCACAACAGCCGCACGTGAGACCTGGAGCCCATCCAGTTCTCGTAAGTAACAATATGCAGAAGCGCAGTCTTCCCCCGAAGCTGTTTTAGAAATTCGAGCTCGGCGGCATGCTCCTTGGCGGATGCGGTTGTCGCCGCTTCCGATGTCGGTACAAGACGAATTCCCACCTCCGCGGCTTGAACGCGCGCCGCGTCACCCAAAAAATCTCCGAAGGCGACGGCCTCCGCAATCTTGTAAGCGGCATCGGGATCGTCATTGGCGACCTTGATGCGATCGCGAAGTCCGGCTAGCGCGCCTTCTACGCTCTTGCGGGTGTAACGTGGCGGCTTGGCGCCGGACACGAGATCGCCTTGCTCGCTGACTCTCCATTTGCCCGTGTTGCTCACCGGTTCGATATAGCCCTGGAGCTGAAGCGCTGCTGTGGCTTCTTTAGCTTGCGACGGGCTAAGTTTCAACGTAGTCGCCAAAGCCTTTTCTGTCCACGTACGAACTCCACCAGCTTCTTTGAGATAGCTCATCAACTCCGCTGCGGATACTTTCTGGGCGGTACCCACCGGGCGGCCATCGGTCTTGTCGTGGCCGACGTTCTGTGCGGAAGATTTCCGCGTTTGCTCTTTGGGCATCACCGGTATTGAATCAGACCGCGCTTTACTTGGCGGCGACGGCGGACCGCAGCCCGATCTCTAACTTCCGGCCACGCTCGGGCCAGCACAGGCGATTGTCGAGGCCTGCGCCGCGGAATGCTGCATTGATATCGGCTGGAGCCTCAGAAAAGTGCGCCCAATCCTCGAAATGAATAGGAACAATTTTCGCTCTGGCGAACGCTCGTGCTGCTTCTACCGCCTCATTGGCCGTCATGGTGAGATGAAAATCCCCAACTTCCGGCACGCGCGCTGCGCCGAGATGGAGGATTGCGACAGCAACATTGAAGCGCCGCGCGACCTCCGCCGCTCCCGGATACCAAACCGTATCACCCGAGACGTAGATGGCTTGGTCGGGCGCATCCTCGAAGAAAAAGACAAAGCCATTCACGGCGCCGCGATTGAGACCTTCAGGCCCGTGGCGAGCAGGCGTCGCCGTGATGCATACCACTCGTCCATCAGGGGCTGGGACGTTCGCACTTTCCCAGTCCCTTAGCCCAATGCTATTGGTGTCGAGTCTCTCGGCACCTTCGGCGGTCGTGAAAACAGCTTTTGCGTTTGCCAGCAGCATTCGTCCCGTATGGTCAAGGTTGTCGGGATGGTGATCATGGCTGAGGAGCACATAATCAAACCAGCCCATCATCTCGGGGCTTAGCGCCGGACCGGCTAATTTTCGGAGAGTTGCGGGGCCTGACTTGTATTCGCCTCCACTGGGGTCGAACGTCGGGTCTGTGACGAACCGCAATCCGGCAAACTCCAACAATGTCGTTGGGCCACCAATATATGTGATGGAGAGATTTCTGGGCACCATGACTCTTGGATGATGAGATCAGAGAGCAGATTCGCGTTCTTCCAGACATTGACAACCATAACAAGGGACTGCTGGGACTCTCATTTTTGCAGGCACGCTGAACCGTATGCGAATCTCATCAAAGATGATCTGGATGTGGAGCCGTTCTCACGATGATTCGCCGCCGCTCATTCCGGCGCAGCTCGCAGCGAACTGCCGCAACAGCCCGGACGCGCTGCCCGGCTCGCCCGAGTGCCCGCTGTATTGAAAGATCTGGAGCAGCGTTGGGGGCTCTCGCTCGATGATCCGTTCGACGGTCCAGACGTGAGTTGTGCCTGGGTAGCGCCAGCGCACCTCGCCAACGGTACGACGGCAGTCTTGAAGCTCGGGATGCCGCATATCGAGGGCGAGCACGAGATTGCCGGCCTGCGGTTCTGGAACGGTAACCCGACAGTGCGCCTTCTCAAAGCTGACGACAATCTCGGAGTCATGCTCCTTGAGCGTTGTCAACCGGGGACAACGCTTCGCAGTTTGGCGGAACCAGAACAAGACGTCATCGTCACACGACTGCTGAGTCGGTTGTGGCGCCAGCCACCTCCAAATCATCCTTTCCGTCCGTTGTCCGCCCTTATCGACTATCGGAGCGGCGAAACACTGGCCGCCTCTAACGATTGGTCCGATCCAGGGCTTGTTCGTGAAGGTTTAGCTATATTCAAAGAGTTGTTGCGAATAACGGCGACGGAAGTTCTGCTCGCGACAGATCTGCACGCGGGAAACATCCTTCAGGCCGAGCGAGAGCCTTGGCTGGTAATCGATCCGAAGCCATTTGTCGGCAATCCCGCATACGACCTGACCCAACACCTGTTCAATTGCCGCGAGCGGCTACGAGCGGACCCGAACGGCCTCATTCGCCGGTTGGCGGATCTCGCTGATGTCGACTATGACCGAGTCCGGTTATGGACTTTTGCTCGTCTTGCGGCAGACCCTTGCCGTGAGTGGAAGAACGACGATTCGCCGCAGATTGCTAGGTCAATAGCACGTAGGCGCGCTTAAGCTCAAAACCATCCAATCATTCTCGCCACTGTACGACAAACGGGTGTTTGGCCCACTGTCCGAGTGGCCGACTACACACCCGGAACGCAGAAGAAGCAACCAATATCGGGGCCTCAAATGAGTGCTAATGCTGTATGCAACTGATGAGAACCATTCCTGGCTTGCTGATCATCCGCAATCGCCAAACTACCGAAGCCTTCATCGATCACTCGTTCAAGGTTGAATTGCAAAGAGGCAGGTCAGGTAAACTGGGCTGCTACTCCCCTCCATGACCCAAGAAAGGCGAGGCCTCAAGTTGCCAATACGTGATCGCTATGTGCGTTCTTTGCGTCGGGTGGTGTTTCCTGTCGTTCTGACAATTCTAGGGGTTGTGATAAACGCGCAGGAGACCACCGCTCCCCACTTCGGGGACTATGTAGGAACGTACGCTGATACACCGGGTCATCCAGTGGAGATCCTCAACGGAGACGAGTTCTTCGCGGTCCAGGACGAGGCCAAGTATCGGCTTATACCGAAGGGCGTGGATGCATTCTCGACCATTTACGGACCAACGCTCACGTTCAAACGCGAAGCTGGTGGCACCGTGACGGGCTACGAACAAAACGGAAAGTTCCATCCGCGAATTTCGCGGACCGTCACACCAGAATGCGCCGCACTGGCTTGGCCGCGCCCGGAAGGGCAGAATTCCCCCTCAGATTATCGGTACAATCCGCCTGCAGATATGCATGACGGTATTGCCGTTGGAAACATTGCACGCTCGGACCTCGGAGTGGCCACAGCAGAGAAGATTGGGCGTGCAATCCTGGACGGCACTTATAAGGACGTACACAGCGTCCTTCTATACCAGAATGGAAGACTCGTCATGGAGGAGTACTTCTATGGCTACAATGCGCGGCGTACACATCAACTCCGTTCTGCAACCAAGTCCGTTGTCAGCGCGCTCACGGGAATCGCGATCGATCGAGGCGCCATCTCAGGAGTCAAGGAAAGAGTATTGCCGCACATGGGCTACCATACGTACGACAATCCCGACCCGCGCAAGGCCGCGATCACTCTTGGCGACTTCCTCTCCATGAGTTCAGGGCTGGACTGCAACGACTACAGTTCAACTTCGCCGGGCAGGGAAACTGTACTGGATGATTCGCCCGATTGGGTGAAGGCCACGCTCGATCTTCCCATGATC
>JBAUZG010000321.1:0-2133 GCA_049585195.1 Bryobacteraceae bacterium
CCACAATACGCCGTGGCGTATGTCGAAGGGCACAAATACGCAAGGCAAGGCGAATTGCAGGTGGCGCGGTCGACGATCGCCAGCCGCGGCACTGACTTGAGCCGTGTTCATATCTTCGGCGATTCTATATTCTGGCCCGTATTCAAGGACCTCTCGTTCCGGTGGTCCGCCTCCGTGGACCCGCAACGGATACCGCGCGGCACAATCTATCTGATCTGCGGTCTCGATCAGCCGTTCTTTAGCTTCGAACACACATGCGCCGACGAGCTCCCCGCTTTCGGCGGCATGCAGCTCGTTGACCAATTTTCTTGGTCCGGCCGGAAATATCTAATATACGAGCGGCACGAATGACGCCCGGTCGCGAAGGTCTAATGGACCGGCTATGGCAGTGATGCTATAATCGCTGCAGCGCACTGGCGGACTTTGCTGAAAGGCGTACTAACACCTCGTCGCGGCAAGGTCGATGCGAGGCTGAAGTGAGAAGGCGAGTAGGATGACCATCGCAGTAATCACCGGTTCGGCAGGTCTGATCGGGGCAGAGGCCGCGCGCTTTTTTGGGGAAAAGGGGCTGGACATCGTCGGCATCGACAATGACATGCGTCGCGAGTTTTTCGGCGAGGAAGCCAGCACGATTTGGAGCCGGCGACGACTGGAAGCCGAAATGACGGGCTACCGTCACTGCGGTATCGACATTCGCGACCAAAGCGCGGTTTTAGCTCTCTTTGAGCAGTACAACGCAAACGTGGCCGTTGTGATCCATACCGCTGCGCAGCCGTCCCATGACTGGGCAGCGAAGGCACCCTTTGTGGATTTTTCGATTAATGCTGTCGGGACGCTTAATTTGCTGGAGGCTACGCGGCAATGTTGTCCGGACGCTTGTTTTATTTTTACAAGCAGCAACAAGGTCTATGGCGACACGCCGAATCGGCTGCCGCTGCTCGAGCAACCTACCCGTTGGGAGCTACTTGATGATCATCCGTATGGCCGTTACGGCGTCGACGAATCGATGAGCATCGACCAGACGATGCATAGCCTCTTTGGCGCCTCCAAGGTGGCCGCCGACGTTCTGGTACAGGAATATGGGCGGTATTTTGGAATGAAGACTGCGTGTTTCCGCGGCGGTTGCCTTACGGGTCCCGGCCACTCAGGGGCGCAGTTGCACGGTTTTCTTGCCTATCTGGTGAAGTGCGCGGTTACTGATACCCCCTATCTCGTGTTCGGATATAACGGCAAGCAGGTGCGCGACAACATTCACTCCTTTGATCTCGTGACCGCGTTTTGGCAATTCTTCCAGAGCCCGCGCTCCGGCGAAGTGTACAACATTGGCGGTGGACGTTACTGCAATTGCTCAATGCTCGAGGCGATCGAGAAATGTCAGAATTTGACCGGCCGGAAGATGCGATGGTCTTATCGCGAGATCAACCGCGCCGGCGACCACATATGGTGGATCAGTGACATCCGCCGATTCCAGGCGCATTACCCTGGGTGGTCGATGCGCTACGATCTCGACGCCACTCTGCGCGAGATCTTCGATGCGGTAAATGATCGAACACCGCGATCGAAGGTGGCATAATGGCGATCCGCGATCACATCCGTGAGCTGAGTGAGAGCATCGCTCACATGCTGTCGTCATCCAGGCCCACGAGTAACGGGTATGGAACCGGTGAGACTGGAACAGAGGAATCGCTTGTCGCGTATGGCGGCTAACATTATCCTTACCCGGCAGCGTACGCAGCTGGAACTGCTCCAGTTTGGCTTCTACCTAGTAGTCGGTGGGATCTGTTTCTCGATCGATATCATAGGGTTTATTCTGCTGCGATACTCGGGTCTCCGGATCCTCACTGCATCGGCGACATCCTTCGTTGTGGCTACGATCACCAATTACTTTCTCTGTTGCGCCTTAGTCTTCTGCAGCGGTCGGTATTCACGACCGGAAGAATTGCTCCGGTTGTTCGTAATTGCTTTGGTCGGGCTCGCACTTAATAGCGCTGTTGTTTATGTTTTGGCTGTGGTTATAGGGTTTAATCCAACGCTGGCCAAGATTCTTGCAGTGCTTCCGATCCTCGGCTGGAATTATCTCGGACGCCGCGCAATCGTGTTCGGTGGGACTCCGGCGCCAGCTCTGGTCACGCT
>JBAUZG010000322.1:0-23523 GCA_049585195.1 Bryobacteraceae bacterium
CGTCGAGGAAGCAAAGAGATGGGCCGATGCCCAACCGTGGGGCCCTGTGAATTGGGATGAGCGCTGACAACCTTCGCGCATTCTATACACCTTAATTCAGAATCTTTTCAGGCGGTCAATGACCTAGTGTCATGGTGGGGAGAATCGGAGACCAACCGACGTGCCAAGTTTTATCGGTTGACCAAGTCAGACAGGAGGCGGCTCCATACCGAGGCCGAACGATGGGAACGGATCTCGATCGCGATGGCGAGCGCTTTACGGGCTACATAGGAGAAGATTTGTGGTCCGGCGATTCGACACGTTCTGTCAAAATATCTTCCGCAAGGAACGTGTCGAGCTGGAGCTCGACGAGGAAATTCGCAGCTATCTTGCGCTCGTTGCAGCCGAGAAGGTACGATGCGGACGGTCCCCGGGGGTAAGGACGAAGACTATTCCAGTTTCAATGCCTTCTGCTCGAAATCGAGAGATTGGGCGAGATCTTCCAAACCTCGGAAAGCGAGAGCGGCGGCACGATAGGTGCGAAGCAGCGTGTCACGGTATGGATTGTTGCCTGGATTGTCGCGCACCATAGCCTCGAGGACGGGCTGAAGCCGCTTCAATATAACGGCGCTCTGCTCCTCGGGCCGCGCAGCGGTGAAGGCGGCCGCGATGGAAAGCAACCTGGAAGCCAGCTCATTCCGGAAATATGGCGACGGCTCTTTGTCAAAAGTATAAGAACGGCCTTTAAGAAGGTTCTCATCTAAAATGGAGGCGGCCCGGCGGAGTGCGGCCAAGCCTTCTTCGCGGCGACCGGCCCGGAGAAGCGTGTCACCCAAATCCCGATTTGCCGTTGACCTGCTGATCACACCGGTCTGTTTCTTCATCTCGATGATTTGCTGTGCCGCGGCGATGGCGCCATTGTAGTCCCCTACCTCGGTGTATTCGATGCGTAGACACGAAAGAGCATTCCGAAGCTCCTTCATGGCTGATTCGTCATCGGGATGGGCGCCGTAGTCAGCTGCGAGAAAACGCGCCGCTTTCTCGGCAGACGCGTAGTCACCGGTGCCGTCATAAAGCCTGGCCAGTTCCTCAAGAGCGCGGGATCGCGCACGCTGGAGACTTTGATTCCCGGGCCTGGCGGCGACCCTACGTTCCCAGATGGCGACTGCGGCACCCTGTTCGGCGATCCGCCGTAGTCAATTGCTCGAGAATCGCGACCGATTGCTGCGCGCAGGCGAGTGCTTCGCCCAGCCGGCCCAAATTCAGAAGGACCCGCGTCATGCTCCCGAGTGCGACGGCGCGATCCCTTTGATATCGGATGTTGGCAGGCTTCTCTGCTCAGCGCTTCGCATGCGTCGGCGCCCCCTTGGAGCCAATGGAGGGCCTGCAGGCGGTTCTTCAACACGAGCGATGAGCCTAGCGCCAGTTGCGCATGAGCCAATTCCCAACGAAGGACGGAATCGTTCGGGCTGGCCGCAAGAATGCGCTGGCGAAGCTTAACGGCCGAGGCGAACTCTCCCTCAGCCTGGAGTACTTCGCTGCGGTCCCGCAGGCCCTGAGGATCGGCGGGCCATTGCACGGCGTAGATATCGGCCGATTTGGTTGCGCGGTCCAGTATAGTTTTGGCCGGCGACTCCGACTCGTCGAGTTGCTGCCAGCATGACGAAAACTGATAAATTGCAGAGCCGAAGGCCTTCACTGCCAATGCGGACTCCTCGAGTTGCGCCTGGCGCACGTACGCGATGGTCAGCAGATGACGCGCGTAGGAATCGTGCGGGTGGGAGACGACCTCGTCTTCGAGAATCGCGGCGCTGCGGCCATAGCTCTGGCGGGCGCCTGTGACATCCCGCAGATTCGATTCGCCGGGCCCGCCTTGCAGATCGCCGATCTTTGTACATCGCACTCGGCGGGCTGGCAAGGACCGGCTGGTCGTTAAGATGGCGGCGAATGTCCGCGGCGAGTTCCGACGCGGCAGGATAGCGGCGCCGGCGATCTTTGTCCATAGCTCTCGCGACGATGCCGCGACGATCCCGAGCGCCAATCGAATTCCGATTTCGCGACGGCGTCGTGAGACCGCATAGGAGATCACACCGTAAACACCGACAATCCCCAGTACCAGAGCCATTCCGCCCGCGATTCCCAGCATCAGCAGCGTAAATACATCGAGGCGGACAAGTGTAAACCGCCCGAGACATTTGCCAAGCCTTCAGCGCCCGGAGCGCGTGAGGCAGTAATAGCGAGCCCGCCGGTTTCCGTTATCTTGCCCCACTCACCGGAAATCCAACCTTTGATCAACATGCGCTGCAAAGCGGGTAGAGCGAGCCCTCCTCCACCTGCAGCACATCCTCCGATGCATGTTGGATGAGGGTAGCGATCTCAAACCGTCTAGTTCGCCGCGGCGCGCCAGCGTCGTCAAAATGAACATGTCGAAAGTGCCTTGCGGATTCCCTCCCGGCGGTCTTGTCCCATGACGTGGATATTCTATGTCATTGCCTCCTGGATTGGAGGTGGAGTTGGTCATCGACTAACCAACTCACACCCCATCACAATCGCGGCCTGCAAAAAACAGAATTCATTGCCTTTTCGATCGCTCCTTCGTAAAGTGGGGTTACATTCCATTGAGACCCGGCGGGCAGCCGGTCGCGGCAAACACCCGAGCTTGTTCTCCGAAAGGGGCGATTTCACGACCGCCAGGTGCAAAATGAGTAAGAGGAGGGAAGATCTTGTTCGCGATTACAGGTGCAACCGGAAACACCGGCAGAATACCTGTCGAGGCCCTGCTGGCCAAAGGAGAAAAAGTGCGCGCGATCGGCCGGGACATGAGCCGGCTTGCGCCGTTAACTCAGAAGGGCGCCGAGGCCTTTGTGCGGATCTCACCGACGCACCGAAACTCACCAAGGCTTTCGAAGGAGCGAAGGGCGTCTACGCAATGATTCCACCCAATCCAGCAGCGCCCGATGTCCGCGGCTATCAGAAGAGGGTCAGCGATGCCTTGACATCGGCTCTCTCCGAGGCCTCAGTACCGCACGCGGTAGTTCTCAGCAGCGTGGGCGCAGATAAGGCGGAGAAAACCGGCCCGGTGGTTGGGCTTCACAATCTCGAGCAGCAGTTGAACGAGATCCCCGGCTTGCATGCCGTTTACCTGCGGGCCGGCTATTTCATGGAGAATCTGTTGCCCCAAGCGGACGCGATCCGGAGTTTCGGGCAGATGGGCGGCCGTATTCGCTCTGATTTGCGGCTTTCCTTTATTGCGACGCGTGACATCGCCGCGAGGGCTGCTGCGATTCTTCACAAACGCGACTTCACTGGAAAGCAGGCTCGCGAACTGCTTGGCCAGCGCGATTTGACTTACACGGAAGCGGCATCGGTGATCGGCAAGGCGATCGGGAAATCCGATCTCACATATACCCAGCTTCCACAAGAACAGTTGAAAGCCTTACTAACGCAGATGGGCATGTCTGCCAATATGGCTGACTTATTGCTGGAAATGGCGGAGGCCCTCAATTCAGGGTATATGAGAGCACTTGAACCGCGCTCTGCCGAAAACACAACGGCGACTTCGATAGAGCAGTTTGCAGCCGAGCAGTTCGTACCTGCATTTTCGGGTATGAGCGCCAAGGCATAAACGACGGGTCAAGGGAGACGTGAAGGGGACAGCCAACTTCCGTTAGCCGGGTTTCAAGCGCAACAGCATGCAGTAGGTCAGATCCGGTTCGCGAAGCGTCCGCGAACCGCAATTCCGGTTACCCAGCGCTGGGGATTATCGTAGCCCACAGCCGTCAATACATCGACATAGATCGAGAGATCGCGATCGAGTTCTTGCGGTTTAACGGAGGTAAGCTCAGTCATCGCTTCCTCATAGCCTCGGCATCGCCTGCCTTGACCTCAAGTACAGGGGGTCTCGCGGAGCGATAGAACAAGTTAGGCATCAACGCCACGAAGCCTTCGGCCGCAAGCCGCCGTATTTGTTCACGCGCGGTTGGACGAATGCCTTTCCGATGGCTCCCGCGGGATAGCAGACCTTGAGCTGTACCTCAAGGTCCTGGTGACCGCCGAAATGCTGGCACGGCCATACTATGCGGCACTACGCGACGCCACCGGTTCCCTACTTAGAAGCATCTGTCAATGCATCTTAGAAGAAGAGGCACCTGCACTTCCAGGCGTTCGTGCTCAACCGGTTCCAAAGCCGGCACTTGCAGAGATCTGCCGAGGAAATATGAGCCGACGCTCCATTCTGCGCTGCCCGCGTCCGCGAGCCTCATCGGAACTAGGGATGAACAGAAGCACGTTGATTTCATCGGGCCGGACTGCCACGTGCACGAGATTTGGTTTAATAGCACACCGGTCCCTCCTTTTGATTACGTATACGGCGCTTATGTTACTGACGATGTAACCGAGCTCGCTGGAGCTCCGAACGCAGCCGGTGGCAGTCCGCTCGATGCGTATTTCACCTCATTCAATAACCAGCAGCACGTAGATTACATCGGCAATGACGGTCACATCCACGAACTTTGGTACGACACGGCATGGCACCACAACGATCTGACGCTAGCGACCGGAGTGACCGGAGCGCCCGTCTCCCAACTCCTGGGGTGGGCTGACCGGATATCAGACGGATTTTAATTCCCAGTAACACGTCGTCTACCATCGATAATGACTTTCACGTGGATAAAGGCAAAGTAGATAAGGCGCTCCAACGATGACCTTGAGGTCGATTATTTTAGGCCGTTAACGCTTGGTTCTCGGTGGCAGAGTCACTACTTAGGGGATGGAGGCTGGTTTTAAGCCACGCCACCACATCGATAGCATTTCGGTCTGGAGGGAAGATCGGATAAAACACGTGTTCAATAACGCCTTCTCGGGCCACTAGCGTAATGCGCTTCAGCAGGGTCATGCCATCGACCTCGAAAGTTGGTAGGCGCATCGCTGTCGCCAAATGAAGGTTGTCGTCCGAAAGAAGAGGAAACGGCAGGTGCAGCCGCTCGGCTGCTTCGCGCTGATAAGCCGTATCCTGGGTCGAGAGACCAAACAGATGCGCGACGCCTAACGATCTCAATTCTGCAAAGTGATCGCGGAACGAGCAGCTCTGCGGCGTGCAGCCACGCGCGTCCGGGATCAGGTCCCATCCGTCGGGGTTAGGCAGGCCAGGCCTTCCAGTGCGCGGGTAGGCATAGACAATCGCACGTCCGGCAAGCGCGGACAGGTCGACTATCGATCCGTTTGTGGCGGCAAGCGGAACGGAGGCGATAGGCATCCCTACTAGGTGCCGTGCCGCGCCATCGTCTTCCGGCGATGGAATGGTAGACCAATCGGGCGTATCAATGCTGCTGCTTGACATGGCCTTTATTCTAGTCCGTATTTCTCTTCCGCTGGTCGCGTCTTTAGACCCGACGGCGCCAGTACTCCCGCTTGCCGGGATCCTGCGAGACCGCCGGCATCCTCACCCGGAGTTGCTCAGATGAGTAATCGCCCTCAAACTGTCAGGGCTCTGAACTTCTCCCGGGCCATCGGCTGGAACAATCACCTCATTCTCAGAGGCGGCAACAAACAGTTTCAATACCCTTGAAGCGTCGAATCCGTCGCCTTTCGGCTTACTTCTCTCGAAGTGGTTTTCCGCCAACTCGGAACCTAGGGTGTCATTTTCCGGATTGCCGACGGCTCTGGAAGTGATCCGCGGACAACTCTGCTGCAACTCGGCGGCTGCTCTTCACAGGTGCATCTGCCAGATTGATTCATACATGGCTGAAGGATTTAGGTGTTCATGATGGAGAGAATGGCCTGATGCGGGATTCAATTCAACTAAACACGGCAAACTTCGTTTTTGAGCCGATTGACCCCTTGTTCTTGACCCCCTGTCCAGTAGTGAGTCGATCAGTTGTGGCACGACACGATTCAGTAAAGCCTAGCAGCGTCTTCTACGTAAATCATTTACCTGTTGCCGCCCAGCGAATACCTTGGGAAAGGAGCTTGCGGAATTCCGGTGATTCGAGGTTGGGATTGGGCTCGTTCCTCCACGTGTGGCCCAGCATGGTCACGTAAACCCGGCCCCTACCGTAATTTTTGACCCAATCCATTGGCTCGTTTTTTTCCGAAACCGGCGAGTGTGCATAAGTGAGGATGGTAAGACCTTGCGCCGGTCCGTGCTGGCCATGAGTTAGCTGCTCCATGGGTTGGAGCCAGTGGTCCGGTAAACCGCGCGTAATGGGGTGGTGACGATCGAGCAAGTAAACCACGAAATCACCACGCGGTGGATGGCCAGGCTTGAGTCCTGAGCCCTTCGGAATGGTCACAACCGCGCCTTCGTCTGAGATGGCAAGACCGGGACCGAAATCGGGGTCTCGCCAGCCCAATCCGATCATGTCATTGTACGCGGCCCAGTGCAAAAATGCGTTGTTTGCAGCATGGTAGACGACGAGACCCCCTCCTCCCTTGACGTAAGCCTCCAACTGCTTCTCGACACGCTCGGGCCATCTGATTCCGTTGTCCAAGTGGCCCCCGTTGAAATTGTTGACGACAACCTGATATTTGAAAAAATCTGGTTTCCACTGATTCAACGTTTCTGGAGTAACGGTGGAAACTTCGACACTGAACCCACCTGCTTCGTCAAGAATGGACCGGATGCCCGCAGTTGCGGCCGCCCAATCGTGATTATTGACGCCGTCGACGATCAGAACACGAATCTGTCCACGGGCGAGAGTAACAATCCAAAGCAGCCAACTGATAAGCACAAAGGAGCGCGACGGACGCATCGTTGTATATCTTAGCTGGGGTTTCACCCGTAGCTTCCGCCTCCCACACGTTCGCAAACGATGAGCTACAGGTGATTGTCCGGATCGCGGCCAATCGTTCGGACAATAAGATCGCCGCTTACCAGATCCTCATCGATTCTTCGAATAAACGGGCGAGGTCTTCACAACTTGCTGGGCCCGGCGAAAGCTTGGTCACCTCTTGCGGCATCCAACGGGCAGGAATAAAGTTGTAGTGGATTTGCAAATTCATGTCTCGGTGGACCCTTTTTTGCTTTTTCCTGGGACTCGGAACGAACGGCTTTGCGGCCGGCGTCTCGGTGGAGTTCAACCGCGATGTTCGGCCCATTCTCTCCGACAAATGCTATATTTGCCACGGCCCGGATGCCAAGGCCAAACACATCCCCTTTCGCCTCGATCACGAAGAGGACGCTAAGGCAAAACTCCCCGATGGCAAGCGCGCTATTGTGGAAGGCCAACCTGAACAAAGCGAGGTGATCCACCGTATCACGGCCGAAAAATCCGCGATGCGGATGCCGCCTGCCTACACAGGCCTGAAGCTCTCGGATAAAGAGATCGAGACCATCCGGAACTGGATTGCACAAGGCGCGAAGTGGGAAAAACATTGGAGCTTTCTACCTCCAAAACCTTACCCACCTCCGGCAGTGAAGGATGCTGGCTGGATTCGCAACCCCATAGACGCGTTCGTTCTTGCGCGCCTCGAAGACGAAAATCTGCATCCGTCGCCCGAAGCTAACCGCGAAACTCTCATTCGGCGCGTGACGCTCGATCTTACCGGTCTCCCGCCAACTCCCGCCGAGGTGGATTCTTTCCTGAAAGACAAATCGGATCGCTCGTACGAAAGAGTGGTCGATCGCCTGCTTGCGTCGCCTCGCTATGGTGAGCGGATGGCCGTTGTCTGGCTGGACGCCGCTCGTTACGCCGATACGAATGGTTATCAATATGATGGAGGCCGTGAAATGTGGCGCTGGCGCGACGCAATCATCGATGCCTTCAATCGGAACGAGCCGTTCAATCAATTCGCCCTCGAGCAAATTGCGGGCGATATGCTGCCTAACGCAACGCTCGATCAAAAAATTGCTAGTGGGTTCAACCGCAATCACCGCATAAACACCGAGGACGGCATTGTTCCGGAAGAATATGCCGTCGAATATGTGGTCGATCGGGTGGCTACGACATCGTCAGTTTTTCTTGGGCTGACGCTCGGCTGCGCCCGCTGCCACAATCATAAATTCGACCCTTTCACGCAGAAAGAGTTTTACCAGCTATACGCGTATTTCGATCAGGTACCCGAGACAGGTCGCGGAATTAAGTACGGAAATTCGCCGCCTGTTATCCCTGCACCTACGGCCGAACAGCAACGGGCGCTTGACGATTTGAACCAGCAAATAGATCGCGCGCGGAAAGCGCTTCAGTCGCATGATAAAGCGATAGAACGCGCGCAAACGGCGTGGGAGCGCCATCTCCCCGCGTCCGAACGAGGCCGGCAATTCTGGTACCCCACGCGAGACTCGCTGGCCTCTTTTGTCTTCGACGGCCAGAGTAAATGGAAGCCGGTGGGCGGCAGTGTACCGTTCACCGAAGGTCATGGCGGCCTTGCCGCCTCCTTCGACGGCAAGACCTATCTTGACAGTCAAGCGAATACTCAACTTGACATTGACGATCCATTTACCCTTTCCTCCTGGATCTATGCGAGCAGCACGCCGGACGGCAGCGTAATAACAGAGATGGCCGACAATCCTCGGGGCAAAGGTTACGGCCTGAACGTGAACCACGGGAAGGTACATGTGAACCTGACCAGTGTATGGGTGGACGATGCCATTCGTGTGGAATCGGAAGAGACCTTGACGGCCAATCGCTGGTATCACCTGACGGCCACGTACGACGGCTCGAAACTGGCCGAAAAGGTCGGCCTTTATATTGACGGTCGCCGCGCTAAGACGAAAATCCTGATGGACACGCTGTACAGGCCGTATCGCAATGCCCGCAAACCTTTCAATGAGCCGCTCCGCATTGGCGCCGGATGGGGGCCGGAACGCCGTTTTCGCGGCCTTATCAGCGGACTCCATCTTTACTCGCGCGTGCTTTCCGACGAAGAAATCGCCGCCTTGGCGTATCCTGGCTCGCTTTCGACTCTCGCCACAGCAGACCGCGCTTCTCGCACCTCAGTTGAAAACAATATCCTGCGGTGGTCATTTCTCGAAACCGATGCGCCGCCTCGATATCGCCAAGAATGGCAAAAACTCTCTGCCCTCGCAACAGAAAAAGAGAAACTTGAGCGTAGCTTCCCCACCGTAATGGTGATGCAAGACGTGCCTCAGAGGCGCGACACGCATCTCCTCGTCCGCGGCGCTTACGATAAGCCCGGAGAACTTGTCCGGCCTGGTGTGCCCGCCGTGCTGAATCCGCTCCCTTCCGGTGCGCCCAACAATCGCCTCGGTTTTGCCGAATGGGTTGTCGATCCTTCCAACCCTCTCCTGAGCCGCATCACCGTTAACCGCTTCTGGCAGATGTATTTCGGAACTGGAATTGTCAAGACCGTCGAGGATTTCGGCAGCCAGGGAGAGTACCCTTCGCACCCTGAACTCCTGGACTGGCTTGCCACTGAATTCATCCGCAATGGTTGGGACGTGAAAGCGATGCAAAAGCTGATCGTTAGCAGCGCCACCTATCGGCAGTCCTCGCAGGTATCGCCCGAAGCGATCCAACGCGATCCTGATAATCGTCTTCTCGCGCGCGGACCGCGCGTGCGGCTGCCCGCTGAAATGATTCGCGATCAGGCCCTCGCGGCCTCGGGTCTGCTGGTCGAAAAGGTGGGCGGACCTTCGGTCAAACCGTACCAACCGCCTGGTCTATGGAAGGAGATCGGCATGCAAGACACAGATTATGACCAGGGCCACAGCGTTGACCTCTACCGCCGCAGCCTCTATACCTATTGGAAGCGTACTGCTGCCCCGCCCACCATGATCAATTTCGATGCATCTCTTCGCGAAGATTGCGTCGTGCGGGCGACTCGCACAGACACGCCTCTGCAGGCTCTCAATCTCATGAACGCCGAGCAGTTTCTTGAAGCTGCACGGTTCATCGGCCAGCGCATGTTGAGGGAAGGCGGCGAAACTCCGGATTCGCGTCTGCGTTACGGCTTTCGTGTTGTCCTAGCCCGCTATCCAACCAGCGCCGAATTGAGCCTCCTCCGCACGAATCTCCAATTTCATCTCGGATACTTTTCCGATGCGGCAAAAGCAGAACACTATTTGCGCCACGGCGAATCGCCGGCTGATCCAAAACTGAGGCCGGGTGAACTGGCCGCCTATGCCTCTGTCGCTAGCTTGATTCTGAATCTCGACGAGACAATTACTAAGGAGTAGAAGAGAGGCAGGAGCTAAAAACAATGCTGAATTCCATCGAAGAAAGCAAGCTTTTGTTGACTCGCCGTCATTTCTTTGGCCACAGCGGGATCGGGATCGCTGCGTTGTCTTCTTTACTGTGCTCCGATTTCGCCTCCGGCGCGGACGCCAGCGTGATTCCCGATTTCCCGAACTTCCCGCCCACGGCTAAGCGAGTAATCTATCTGTTCCAGCATGGCGCACCCTCCCAGCTCGATCTGTTCGATTACAAGCCCGGCTTGCAAAAACAGCGCGGTTCGGATTTGCCAGACTCGGTCCGCATGGGCCAGCGGCTCACCGGGATGACCGCTTTCCAAGCGAAATTTCCTACTGCCCCCTCGATCTTCAAGTTTTCACGAAGCGGTGAGACAGGCGCTTGGCTCAGCGAATTGCTACCTCACACTGCTAAAGTGGTCGACGAGCTCGCCATCATCAAATCAGTTCAGACAGAGCAGATTAACCACGACCCAGCGGTTACGTTTTGTCAGACCGGATTTCAGCTCGCCGGACGTCCCAGCATCGGATCCTGGATCTCATATGGGCTTGGAAGCGATAACAAAGATCTGCCAGCTTTCATCGTTATGGTTTCGCAGGGAGTGGGCAATAGCCAGGCGCTAGCCGACCGAATGTGGAACAGCGGCTTTCTCTCTACTGAATATGCCGGCGTGAAGTTTCGTGCAGGGCACGATCCTGTGCTTTTCCTCTCAAATCCAGAGGGTTATGAGTCCTCCGCCCGACGTCGTTTTCTTGACGACCTCGGCAAAATGAACGAATTGAATCAGCAAAAATATCAGGACCCCGAAATCTCCACGCGTATCGCACAGTATGAGATGGCATATCGAATGCAAGCCTCAGTGCCCGAGTTGACGGATCTATCGAAAGAGCCGGATTCCATCTTCGAAATGTACGGCCCTGATGCTCGCAAGCCTGGCACCTATGCGGCCAACTGCATCCTGGCGCGGCGTCTCGCCGAGTGCGGCGTCCGTTTCATCCAGCTCTTTCATCGCGGGTGGGATCAACACAATAACCTGCCCAAAGAAATCGCCGGCCAATGCCGCCAAACCGATCAACCCACGGCCGCCGTGATCCAGGACTTGCAACAGCGCGGTTTATTGAAGGACACTCTCGTGATTTGGGGCGGCGAGTTCGGCCGAACTGTGTACTCGCAGGGCACGTTGACCGAAACCAATTACGGCCGCGATCATCATCCACGCTGCTTCACGATTTGGATGGCGGGCGGCGGAATTAAAGCTGGCCAGACGTACGGCGAAACCGACGACTACAGCTATAACGTGGTTAAGAATCCCGTCGATATCCACGACCTCCACGCGACCATTCTGCGCTGCCTTGGAGTGGATCACACCAAATTGACTTATAAATATCAGGGAAGGCGATTTCGACTCACTGACGTCAGCGGACATGTTGTTCACGACCTGTTGCAGACGTGAGCACGCAGAGAACGAATCGGCTGAGGAATAAAGACCGCTTGTCAGCATTTTATTTCCTGAATCGTCAGACGAACACGTTCGAGTTTCTTGACGATGCGGCAAATAGCACCTGGCGGTCTGAACTGCGCTTCGAATCGGGAGGAGGCGGGCTCGTTTCGACAATCGACGACTGCTTCGCCTTCTGCCGCATGACGCTGAACAAAAGTCGGCTTGGCCGCGAGCAAATTCTTCACCGGCCACAGTGGATTTGATGACTTCAGATCAACTCACGCCCGAGCAACGCTCCGGCACCGAGATCTTCTTCGGCACTCGATCCTGCAGCGGAGCGATCGGCATCCTCTTTACGCAGCGCATGAAGGATTCGCCCGAGCCGCCGAGGATATTTACCGATTTTTGGACGCTGGCGTATGGAGCGATGGAATGGACCCGATCAACCAACGGTCCGCAGAACGAGACAGGTAATATCGTCATGCTGAGGAGCCGAGCCTACGAACCGGTCTGCAGATGTCATAAGGCCTTGGAGTACGTCAGCAGCCGTTCTACGGGCGTGACTATTCAGGGTTGCTAAAAGGCGCGACTCGCCGTACTGCTCCTCTTTGTCATCTTCGGCCTCGACTAGGCCGTCCGTGAAGATAAGCAGGAGGTCACCAGCAGCTATGCTGGTCTGGCCGCATTCATAACAGGCGTTGCGCAGAAGGCCTAGCGGCACGCCTCCGGTTTCGAGACGTTCCACTTCACCGGAGGGCCGCCGCAGTATGGGCCAATTGTGCCCTGCGTTGACGTAGATGAGTTGCCGCGTAGCTAAATCCAATTCCGCGAGAAATGCCGTCGTGAAACGTTGGCCTCCCACGTTTTGCTCGCAAGAATAGCGGTTCAAGCGCTCGATTAACTCTAACGGAGTCGAGCATATGTCGGCCAGAGTGTGAAGGCTAGCCTGAAAAGTCGCCATAAGCAAGGCGGCAGGAACGCTTTTCCCGGCGACGTCGGCCACCACCAAAAGTAGCTTTGGACACGAAGACGCAGCGCCCGCCGCAACAGGTCGCAGGAACGCATCGTAATAATCGCCTGCGACCG
Source organism: Bryobacteraceae bacterium (assembly GCA_049585195.1). Lineage (GTDB taxonomy): Bacteria > Acidobacteriota > Terriglobia > Bryobacterales > Bryobacteraceae > KBS-96. The sequence goes on from JBAUZG010000322.1 coordinate 12,655, forward strand.
TGTTCGCGGGGCGTGTTGCAAATGCGATCTCAATTCCAGGTATCTGCGGCGGCGCGGCCGGCATGAGCCAAGTCTGAATCTCTTTCGCGATCTCAAGATCACGCTTCATAGTCACGCGGTCGGCTAGTTCAAGGGCAAGCAGGACGAGCAGTGCGATTGCCCCGAAGAATGAAAGGTTGGGTAGCTGTACGTCGGCGTCGCGGTAACGAACATCAAATCCCGGCCACACGAGTAACGCGAGAGCAACTACGAAGAGCACACGCCGCGCGGGCGAAAGCTTCGAAACCATCGCCCAGAAGAGTCCACTGACAACTCGTTTGAATCGTTGATGGCGTGTTTCCTGTTCCCCGCGGCTCCAGTCAACCTCCTTGGAATAGAGGCGATAGCTGAGCCGGGCTTCGCCATGGAATTGTGACCACAGTTGCTGGATGGCGATGCCGTCGCTGATTCGTTGCCAGAAAGCCCGGAGGCGAGTAGCCATGTTTTGAGTTTGCACTGTCTGCAAATGAAGAAAAGAAACGGACGAATCCGTTCAAAAACACCAGGATTCAGTCGTCACGGCCGCGCGGCGCGCGCTTTATATGTTTTGCTGAAACCATTGCGGCCGTTAGTAACAGTTATGCTCCCGCCTCGGCTGATTTCAAGATCAATCGGATAACCCCCGTCAGGCATTCCATTCAGATTGGCGATGTAATTGGGATCGCCATTCAGGTCGGGATAGCGCACGGTGTAGTGAAGGCGCCAGAAGCCCTTGAGATCGGGATAGGTATTCACCGTCTTGATCACCGCCGCGTCGCCTCCTTTGGTCGGGCCATTCTGCATGACTGCTACTAGCGGATCGAGCGCCCCAGTTGGCGGGCTGCTCGAAAGGTTCATTCCATGGCCCGTGACGAAATAAACGTCAACCTTGCCGACCTTATTGGTAGGACACAGTAATTCCATCTCCTTGTTCCAAGTGAGATCGCCCAGATAGAGAATGCGCGTCCTTCCAAAGGTAATGAGCGTGCCGACCGAGCGGACATTTTCTTCGCCGCCGTTGCGGTCCATCTTCGGGGAGCCGGCGCAGAGCGGATTCGGCTGCCCGGAGCCCGACAGCGGCGTATCGAGCACATTTCCGTCGCTGGTGACGAACTCAAGATACATTGAGCCAATGTCTAACGTCTGGCCCACTTGGGCCGTAATATGCCCGTGTCCGCGATACGCCGCAACCCAGTTGGGATAGAGCGTCGCTGTGGCAAACGCAAGCTGGCGCGGTGTCGCGTTCGGCGGAGGCTCTTCGCGGTTGGGTCCGTGGTCGATGAACGAATCGACGGGCAGCTTCGCGAGCAGCGAGTTAAGGCCGCCCAGATGATCCGCATGGTAATGAGTCATCAGAAGGTCGTCGATCTTCGTCACTCCGAGAGATGCTGCCGCGGCGGCAATCCGGTCGGCGCTCGACGGCATCGGAGGCGGAGGAGGGGAGCCGGGAACGGGGCGCGGCCCGCCAATGCCAGGAGCCCAACCCGTATCGATCAACAGCGACTTACCCTCCGGCGTCACAAACAGCACGGCGGCGCCGCCTTCCACATCCACGGTGATAATCTTCAGGTCTTTTGATTTTGTGGGAACCCTTGGTTTTGCCTGGGCCGTGGTTGTTAGAAGGGCAACTGTGGATACGGCGACGAAGCTTGCAAGCGTCCGCTGGAACATGGCTTCTCCTGTTGCTTATATTCGGCGAATTTCATTTCGCGACTGCGACGATGCCGCCTCTACGCTATGTGCATATTGTATAGACCGGTGTCTTTGCCGGCAATCCGCTATTTGTCCCGGAAACCCGCGGCGCGGGCGTGGGCGCTGCCAACGCGTTTTATGCTTTCGGAGAGCGTGCCGCCATCGGCATATCGCCTTTCGGAATCGATTCCTGGAACGATCACAACAACGAACTGGGAGCAAGTTACCAAGTGCTTCAGGAATTGACGCCGCTTATCTTGGAGCATCAGGCGACGGGGGATATGCATGGATTCGTGTTGGATAGGAGCCGTCCGTCCGAAACCTTTGTCATCAATGGCGTCGAAGTACAGATCACCTTAGATCAGATCTTCGGCGGTCTCGCGGAAAATGGCTTTGGCCTTGTGATGGTCATGGGGGCGAATGAATTCTTGGGAGCTGGAGAAGGATTCCGCGTCTCGTTCAGAAATCGTACGAACGAGTCGGATCGAGTTGGCATCGGAGCCATAGAGGAAGGACGCTTCGAAGGCGGAAAGTGGGTCGGCGGGCGGCGCTTGAATGGTGACGAAAACGATCAAGGCAAATACTGGCGCTTCGCTCCTCGTCAAATCAACATCGAAAAGGTGGAACTCTACCAGTATCAATGAAGAAACGCTTGGCTCTGGCTCGCTCTTCTTATAGGCGCTGACAACCGCCATCGCGACGGCTCAAACACTCGTGTGCCGCGCCGCCAAATCTCGGAAGCCTAGTCGCGACTTCAGGAGTCGCGCGTAGATTATCGATTCGGCGAGTGCCGGACTCGTTTCGTCCGAGTCCCTGTTCGCTATTTGCCGAACACGCCACCGTCGTGAATGCTGGACTTACCACTTCTTAAGCACGAGCTTCTTGCCAGGCATCGACGTATCCGCTTTCTTGTTCCAAATCGTGCAGACTGCGTTTGGCCTTGCTTTCATGTTTCGGTAAGCCGCAGAGATAGGCATTTAGCGGCTCCGCCAGCCCGGATGAACTCGGTCAACACCGTTGTGATCACTTCGAATCCGCATTCGTTCAATAGCGTCACCAGCTTCTGCGAAGCACAATTCAAGATTACTGACCTTCCGATGTTCACTGTGTTACAAGCGAAATTAATGGCATCCTCGCGGGATACCGCCAAGCGTCGATGCCCCGGCACGCGCGCCTCAATCGCTGCGTTACTGGCCTCGTCAAATGCCGGTGGATAGTACAGCAGATAGCCTCTTTCTAGCGGACAAAAGCACGTGTCAAGGTGGTAAAAGCTCGGATCTCTAAGTCGCAGCGCTTGCACCTCCACATCGATAAACTGTTCCAGGTACGCCTTCGCGGCTATATCAGACCGCATTCCGTGCCCGAACCACAGCAGTGCCTCGTTTCGGTCGAACAAAGCATCGCCCGCACCCTCAAACAACACACTTGGCGGAAGCGTATGGACCTCGAAGCCGTCCGCCATTAGCCACTTCGCAAAATAAGGTGACTCGAGTTGCCGTTCTGGATACCGGAAGCTGCTCAGAACCGCCCTCTCGCGGTAGATCAATGCCGCATTTGCGGTGAAGACCAGGTCCGGAAGACCCGCGACCGCAGGCAGCGATACAACTTCGGCACGCTCGCCGAGTAGCGCATATAACCGAGACCACTGCCGGCTCGCAAGTTCAGGGTTTGTTGCATGGATCTGGCCCTCCATCCACGGATTGATTACATATTCCACGCCAAAATGCAGCGGGGGACACATTAAAAAGCGGGATCGACTCATTAATTCTCTTCGGCTCTTTCCCAATTCGCTATCAGTAGCTGACCGTCCACCCTGGGTATCGGATCGAACGAAGATCGAGTACCTCTCGCAACTCCCGTTGCCTTCAATTCAACGGGACGCTCTAGACTTATAGTGCTGCATTGGCTCCTGCTTCTCTGGCCTGAGAGGGCCGCCGCACCAATTTCGGATCGAAAGCATGAAATCGCACAACACGACAGCTGCTATATAGTGCCGGTTTTTGAGGCCTACGGAGAAACACTATCGTATTGCCGCAGAGATGAATTTTCAGGCTGGCGAGGAGCTGAGCGAAGAGGTGGAGAAGAACCGGCTTTCAGCCAAGGAAAGCAAGCGATCTCAGACACGCCCCACCGGTCGAACCACGGGCGGTCGATCTCAACATCGACCCTCGGAGAATCCGGACAACACCGCTCCCACGCCGCTAACCAAGATCGATCGCAGGTAGTCGCCAAGGGCACTCGGGCCATGATTTTTCACGAACTCAGTATAACGGTTATAAATAGGACTCTTGTGGACAATCCGTCGACACTTGTATATATTTCCTAGCAGGCCATCTACGCTACAGGCCTTCGAACAAGAGGAGCTTCGCGCTCGATGGCTTCGTTTGCTGCCGGATATCGAGTGAAGGGAACGACTGTATTGAGCCGGTTTGATTGGCGTTCAGTCCCATCAAGTTTTGTAAGGAGGGTGCATGAGGCGCATCATCTTAGGAATTCTTTTTCTCTGTTGTATGTTGAGTTTGTCCGGGCAGGAGTTCAGAGCAACGATTGAAGGTCTGGTTACCGATACTTCGGGTGCCCCTGTTTCCGGGGCCAGAGTTGTAGCGACTAGCGTAGGCAGCAACGTTCCCACGGAAACTGTCTCCAATAGTGACGGCCGATATCTCATTTCTTACCTGACCCCCGGAACTTATGTAATAACGGTCGAAAAGTCGGGATTTGACAAAGTCGTAAACAAAGGCGTGAATCTGAATGTCGCGGAGCACGCCACGATGGACTTCGCCTTGACCGTCGGCGCTTTAAATCAGACCGTTACGGTATCGGCGAATGCAGCAATTCTCGAAACCGAGACGGCTGACCGCGGCCTTGCCATTACTTCAACGACGGTACTCGACACGCCCCTGCAAGGACGCAATCCATTCGCGATTGCCTGGTCGTCTCCAGGAGTAATACTGAATGCGGCCGCCCAAAGGCTGCGCCCTTTCGATATCTCCGGCTCGTCCAGCATAACCATTAACGGCGGTAGACCTAGCACGAACGAGGTGTTGGTAGACGGCGTGTCCAGCCTTTATGAGGCATCGTCCGTATCCTACGTTCCGACCGCCGAGGCAATGAATGAGTTCAAAGTGCAAACCACCAACTACGACGCGCAATATGGGTGGACGCTTGGAGGAGTGATCAACATCATCACCAAGAACGGGACCAATGAGTTTCATGGGTCGGTGTTCGAATTCTTCCAAAACACGCACCTTGATGCCGCGACATTCAATAACAATCTCACCGGCGTGGGCCGGACTTCTTCACATATCAACACGTTTGGCGGCGATGTGAGCGGGCCGATCAAGAAAAACAAGCTTTTCTTCAGTTACACATTCGAGGACATCCGTCAAGTGATTCCGGATCCGTTCGTGACCTCGGTGCCGACAACGCTACAAAAGCAGGGCAATTTCTCGCAAACATATTACGCTAGAGGTTCTTCCGGAAACCCACTCGTCCAGACAATCTATAATCCGTTTTCGACGACAGCGGGGCCAACCGGAACGCTGACGCGCACGCCCTTTGCCGGCAACCTTATTCCAACGTCAATGATGGACCCGGTAGCTGTCAAAGTATTGTCGTATGTTCCAAGTGGAAATATCGCCGGCGATCCACTCACTGGTCTTAATAATTTGACCAACAGCGGAGATACGCGCAAGTTTACAGACTTCTTCCCTGAGAACACAGGGCGGGTAGATTATGACATTAACGAGACTACCCGGTTGTTTGTGCGTTATTCCCGGAACGCGTTACAAGAAGAGCGGAGTTTTCATTATTCGACGGTTTCGGCCATCAACCCGGCTGACACCGGGCAGAATAATCCCTTCACACGCGAGAACCACAACGCGACCATTCAGTTTACGAAGACACTGAGTCCAACAATGGTATTTGATTTTCGCTTGGGCCTGGAGAGATTCAAATCTGAAAGCGGAGCACAGCAAGGGGAGGGCGTGGGTCCGTCAACGCTCGGTTTCTCCTCTGCCTTTGTTACGGAAGCGGCTAACTGGTTTCCCAAATTTAATTGGGCCAATTACGAGGGCGCCGGGGCGCAACCGACCTATATTAGCCCGACCGCGCAGACGAACTCGATTCAAGCCTCGATGTCGAAGGTGATCGGCATTGAGGCATTGAAGTACGGCGGAGAGTTCCGCCTGCTGCGCGGATATTCGCAAACTCCTGGTTATAACGCCGGCAACTTTTCTTTCGATCAACAATTCACAGGTGCAAATCCGCTGCAAATCCAGCCGGGATCCGGCAATTCCATAGCCTCGTTTCTGTTGGGCACAGCGCAAAGTGGCTATATCCAGGTGAATAGCGAACCGGCACGTCAAGAACAAATGTTTTCCTTGTACGTGCAGAATGACATCAACGTTACGGAGAAACTGAAGATCAATCTAGGGCTTCGTTGGGATTATATGGGCCCTCTCACAGATCGCTTTAACGAACTCCCGCGCGGCTTTGCTGCAACAACACCTAATCCACTGCAAGTGCCGGGCATGACCGTTTATGGCGGCGTGCTGTTTGCCGGAGTTAATGGCCAACCACGAGGCATCTTCAATCAATCGTGGGGCAATGTTGGGCCGCGCCTTGGAGTTGCTTACCAGCTCACCAAGAATACTGTGCTGCGCGGCGGTTATGCGCTGATTTATGGCCAAACGTGGAACGATCCAGGCAATGCGCCGGGATTCAGCCAGCAGACAAACATGGTCAGCTCGATTCAGACCGGGGTTCCATACAACACGTTAGACAATCCCTTTCCCACGGGGATTCTGAGTCCGGTGGGCTCCTCGCAGGGGCTGCTTACCGCTTTGGGTCAGAGCTTCACATTTGCCGATCCGAGTGGCGCGGCGCCTTACGTTCATCAGTTCTCTTTCGAAATCCAGAGGGAGCTAGCGCACGACTTTCTGTTTACGGCCGGATATATCGGCAGCCGCGCCGAGAGGCTTCCGGTTAATCAACAGCTGAATGCATTGCCCATTTCCGCGTTAGGTCTGGGCGCTACGGCGCTGTCTCAAAACGTGGCAAACCCATTCGCTGGGTTGCTGCCGGGTACGGCACTGAATGGAGCGACCGTTGCGCGACAACAGTTGCTGGTACCCTATCCGGAGTTTCTGATATCGGGGAATCCTGCCGGAACGTCCGGCGGCATAATAGAGCAGTTCGAACCCATCGGCACATCGAGCTACAATTCCGCTCAGTTTACAGCGCAAAAACGGTACTCGTATGGATTGGACTTTACGGTTGCGTACACCATCTCGAAACAGATCGATCAGACAAGTTTCGCGAACCCGCAGGATACCCGCCTGGAGAAAGTGATCGCTGGTTGGGATATTCCCCAGAACCTGCAGATCCAGTTCGGCTACGAGTTGCCGTTTGGAACGGGAAAACCGTTTGGATCACAACTGGCAAGACCTCTTCGCTGGGGAATCACCGGCTGGGAATTCCATACGCTTGCCCGCATGCAGGACGGCATGCCAATGAACTTCCCCGCTAACGCCGCGCCGACTGGGCTTAATCCCGCGCTTCCGAACCCTTCGCTGACCCAGTGGTTCAACACGTGTACTTTGTTGCCTGGTGGCGCAACGCGCGGTTGCGTCGGGAACGAGCAACCCGCATGGACAATCCGGCAACCGGATACTCTGCAGATGTGGTCGACTCGATTGTCATCTGTCCGGCTTCCAGGCATTCACAACGTAGACATCTCGGTGATGAAGCACAACCACATCACCGAGAGGATCGATCTGCTGTTCCGCGCTGATTTCATCAACGCCTTTAACTCGCCACAATTCTTCAGTGGGCCAATAGATGACGTGAATAATGCTAATTTCGGCCGCATTTCAGGCGCGATGGATCAAAGCAATCTGCCGCGATTCGTTCAACTTTCGATGAAACTCCCGTTCTGATCTTCAATATTTTCAAGCGAGAGCATGACCTGCAGCGAGCTAGGGAATCAATTGGAAATGGTGGCCTCGGACCGGCCACGTTAAGTGGCGCTGTCGCTCGAGCAAATTGCGCGGGATTAATCACCAAGAAGTGCAGACTATTTCTTGATTGCAGGCTATCCTCCGTCTCCCTACGTTTTATTACTTCTGACGTAATTGCGACCGTGTCCAAGCGAGCCCATAGTGGATGTTGAAGGCGCGAGACGCCTGCTAAAAGGAGAAGCAAATGACGACTCTAATGCACGAAGAGAAAGAAGTGACAACCCGAACCATAACGAAAACGGACCCGCCGAAATGGCTGCTCGCCTTCTGGAAGGAAATTGATGACAAAACCTTCGGCGAAGGCTTCGACTGCTTTACCGAGGACGCGACTTGTAACCTTGGCATTGCGGATTGGCATGGACGCGAGCAGATTCGCGAGAATCTACGCGCCTTCATCGACAGCGGCTTTACCGCCCTGCACGATGTTGTTGATTATTGGGATGGCGGTTCGCTGAAGGTTTTTCGCGGTACGGTTACGATGACACCGGATGACAAAACGAAACCGGTAGTGAAGCCGGTGATGACGCACTTCTTCTACATGGATGAGAAAGACCCGAGCAAGGTCCGTCGGTGGTTTGGTTCGGTCGGCCCCATCCGGTTTTGAGGCACTGATGCAAACGCAGGAACACCTCCAGGAACATGAACTCGGCAATCTGCTCCGCTATTGGCGACACCAGCGGGGCAAGAGTCAACTCGATTTGTCTCTTGATACTGGGATCTCGCAACGGCACCTTAGCTTCGTGGAGAGCGGCCGAAGCGCGCCCAGCAGAGACCTGCTGTTAACGGTTTCAGAGAAATTGGACATTCCGCTGCGCGAGCGGAATGTCCTCCTGCTCGCTTCGGGCTACGCACCCGCGTATAAGGAATCCGCCTGGGAAGTTCCGGAGATGGCAGCGGTTACAAAGGCCATTGACCGAGTCTTGCTCCAACAGGAACCTCACCCGGCGCTTGTCTTGGACCGCTATTGGAACGTGATCAAGACGAATGAAGCCGCGCCACGATTCTTTGGTTCGTTTGTTGATATGGACGCACGGCAGCGGCCACGCAACTTGCTCGATCTAATGTTTGATCCCGCAGGAATGCGGCCATTCGTCGAACACTGGGAGGTAGTTGCGACTGGACTTCTACAGCGGGTTTATCGCGAATCCGTCGGCCATATTATGGATCAAAAGACAATCGAACTGTTGAAAAAGCTCGAAAAGTATCCAGGAGTTAAAGGTCTGAGCACGATGCCCCGGACTCACAGTCCCGTACTTCCTATCACATTCACAAAAGGCGGCGAGCGTTTTTTTTATTTTTCGCTTATTACGACGGTTGGTACGCCGCAATCCATCACCGCACAAGAATTGCGGATCGAGTGCATGTTCCCGCTCGAACCCGAGAGTAAATAGCCACCATATGGACGCGGCAATCACGATTTCAAAAAAAACAAGCCGGCACGCCACAAGAACCACTTGACGATCGGTGGCCTGATCTTTCCCAGGCTGGATCAGATCGACTTCACCGGCCCATTCGAAGTGCTTTCCCGAATCCCAAACTCAACCATCCATGTGATAGCGAAAACGAGGTCCGCGGTCCGGGATATTCAGGGGCTAATTCAGATACCCGAAACGAGCATCGCCGAGGCGCCTGAACTAGATGTTCTGCTGGTGCCCGGCGGCTTTGGACAGCAGCAGCTCATGAATGACGAAGAGGTGCTTTCTCTTATTCGAAGTCACTTTACTGCGGGCAGACTGGTGTTCTCGGTTTGTACGGGAGCTTTGCTATGCGGTGCGGCGGGGGTTCTGCGCGGCCGGCAGGCCACTACGCACTGGGCTGCCTGGAATCTGCTGCCATACTACGGCGCCGTACCCCTTAGATCGCGCGTTGCGTTGACGGCAACCTGGTCACAGCAGGCGGCGTTACCGCAGGACTTGATGCCGCGTTGGTGGTCGCGTCGTTGTTGCGTGGCGACGCAATCGCCCAAGAAATTCAATTGAGCATTCAATATGCCCCAAACCCTGCTACTGAAGTAAACTGATTCGCTGCTGCAATGGCCGGTTAATAAAAATCTCAGACGAGGGAGAAGGTTAATGAATGACCATCCGATACCGGAATCGATTCTGCAGGTGGGCCTGGGATTTTGGCCCTCGAAGATCCTGTTGAGCGCGGTGGAGATGGAATTGTTTACCAATCTGGCCACAGGCCCGCAATCGCTAGAGAGCATACGGGCGCGGAATGGCCTGCATCCACGCGCGGCGCGCGATTTTCTGGACGCCCTGGTCGCTCTGGGATTCCTCTTGCGCACGGATGGCGAATATTCGAATGCTCCGGAAACGATACGTTCCTGGACAAACGCAAGTCTTCCTACATCGGCGGCGCGCTTGAAATGGCGAACAACCGCCTCTACGGCTTTTGGAATCGCCTCACCGAAGCTCTTCGGACCGGCCTCCCACAGAACGAAGTCCGCAGCGGGGGCGTGTCTCTGTTTGACGCTCTTTATGCCGATCCTGTGCGCCTGAAGTCGTTCCTGGGAGCGATGACCGGCATCAGCCATAGCGCGAACATGGTTATTGCTTCTAAATTTCCATGGGGCGGCTACAGGACTTTCGCAGACGTTGGCGCGGCGCAGGGCGATCTGGCGGTGCAGATTGCGCTGGCGAATCCCCACTTATCGGGGATCGGCTTTGACTGAAAAGGCAAGCCAGGAGGAGGGCGTGCCGATTGCGGAAACCCATGCTGGTAACCCGTTACAGAGAGAGGAAGCGCTCCAAGCATTTTTGGCAATCGCAAAAAAGATAGCATCGCGCTTGCGCAAATGAGCCGAGCGCTCCAGCTCAGTGGCCGCGAACGAAAGAAAATTAGCGTACTCGTCCAACATTTTAAGGACAATCGGGCGACATTTGAATCTCTTCTCGAACAATTGATTTCGAGTCTTCGCAGCGATCAGGATCTCGCAAAGCATGTTCACTCGCTCAAGTGGCGGGTAAAAGATTGCGAGCACCTGCGAGACAAACTTGAACGCAAGATGATCGACGCGAAAGCTGGGAAGAAACACATCGACATTACAACTGGGAATTTGTTTGAGAAGGTTAATGACCTCGCCGGCTGCCGGATTCCTCATCTCTACACGAAGCAGTTTGAGCTAATTCACGAATGT